>NZ_JBFBBY010000286.1:0-5152 GCF_040682875.1 Amycolatopsis sp. NPDC051071
TCCGGGCCGAGCTCGGGAATCCCGCCGCCGGTCAGGGTTTCGGCGCCGGCCTCCTCGGCCAGCGGGAGATAGTCCAGCACCTTGCGCCGGTGCCCAAATCACTCACGACGTGCCCGTCTGGCGCCTGTCGGCGTGGAAGCGGCTTGGGTGCACCTTCTGTCGGGAGGATTACGCACTGTCACGGAGTAGTCGTGGAAGTAGGTAACAAGAGTGGTGCGGAAATCAAACCTTACTTTCGGGTGGATGTGTTCTCCTGTTCAGGCGACAATGAGTAGTCGGCGATCCGCGTTAGTCTTCGCGGGAAGGTGTTGATCGGGTTTCGTATTGCCGGTTTTCTTGCCGTAGCTGACACTCGGTACATGGAAAGCATGGTGTCCGAGAACGAGGAAGCAACCGAGTCCGACGTCCGGTTCCCGACTGTCCTGCGAGGATATGACCGTCGGCAGGTCGACGAATACGTGCGGGCGACGGAGAAGCGCGTGGAGCGGCAGGAAAAAGCCCGGAGGGCGGCGGAGCGCAGGATCGCCAAAGCCCAGGTTCCCGCGCCTCGAACTGTGGAGTCGGATCAGTCCAGGGGATTGGGAAGGCGGATCGAAAAGATTCTCGCGGTCGCCAAGGCGGAAGCCGAGGAGATCAAAGATCAGGCCCGCAAAGAGAGTGAAAGGCTCGTGGCGGCCGCCGAGAAAACGGCCGTCGAGGCGGAGAACGCCCGTGAGCAGACTGAACGCGCTGCCGAGTGTGAAGCACAACGCATCATCTCCCGCGCGGAAGAGGAAGCCGTCGCGATCCGAACGGTGCATCGGGCGGTGATGGCCGAATTGGGTCAGATTTCCCACGCTGTTGACGAATTACGTGATCGCTTCGGCGGCGAGAGCAAGGCCGAAGATTCCGCCGAGGAGGAGCCCGAGGCCGCGTCGGCCGTTTCCACGGACGGTGAGTGAGTTCACCGCCGGTGCGGCTGTGGCCTTCCCTCGCTCACGGTCGCCATCTTGTAAGGGCCGCGGCCAGGACGAACCGCACCGGACGGGTCAGCCGCACCGAGGATTCCCGCAGCGGCCGTGACGTGGACGCGCCGACCTCCGCGCGCCGCTGACCGACCGAGCCGGGCGCCTCGCGATGACGATCTGCGCGGATGCCCCCGCCGCTAGTCCAGGGGTGATTTCGTGACGTGGAGGGCTTCCTCGACGGTGTGGTAAAGCCGCAGCATGACGTCGAGGCCGGTGACTTCGATGGGGCGGATGACAGGGCTGTTGGAGTCCACTGCGATACGAAGGTGCTTTCGGCGTGTTTCCGCGTGGGTATGGGCGGCCACCAGCGTGGCGAGGCCGGCGGAGTCGAGGAAGTCGACCGTGGTCAGATCCAGAACGCAGGCTCCGCCTGGGGCATCGTCGATCGCGGTGATGACGGCGGCTTGGAGCTCCGGCGCGGCGTCGGTGTCGATCTCGCCGGTCACCGTGACCACGATCGTGTCATCGACGACCCGGCTGGCGATGCCCAGCTCCGGGGGAGGTGGCTCAGCTCGAGGCGGTTGGCTCACGGTGGCGGACGTTACCGGGTCGGCGACGGCATGGAACGCCTCGCTGGTCCGGGTCCCGCCTTGTGCGGTGTAGGACATGGCTAGTCCCGGCTAGGCCAGTCTCGGGCGGCCGCCAAATGCGGTGCACGGCCGCTGCTTCCATCGCGGTTCAGGGCGAGTTCAGCCCAGACGGTCTTGTGCCGCGGATGGTTCTCCACACCCCAGGTGGACGCGAGCCGGTCGATCAACATCAGCCCCCGTCCGCCGGAGCCGTCCGGGGTCCGGTGTCGTGGCTGTCGTGGGGAGGCGTCGTCGACTTCGATGCGGAGGTACCGGCCCTGGCGGGTGAGATCGAGGCGGCAGGTGCGCGGCGCGTCCCCGTGCCGATGGGCGTTGCTGATCAGTTCGTCGGCTACCAGGACGGCGTCGTCCACGGTGAACCCACGGTAGCCGGCCAGTGCCCGGCGAACCGCTTGCCGGAGCTCCCTGGTGGCGGTGGCGTCCAGGTCGTAGGTCACGCCGCTCGGGTTCGGCTCGCGCTCTGAAATCCCTGGCTGTGTCGACATCAGTCCCACCCGCCTTTGTTTGACGACCATCTGGAAACATCGCGCTGTGTCCTCAGTACCCAAGGTGCGGCCGTGGTAAACGCCAGGGTTTATGCGCCTCGCCGGGGCGGCTGCCGGTAGCGGATCGCGATGACCACGGTGTCGTCGGCGTGCAAAACGATGTCGTGCATCTCGGCGGTCAGCAGGTCCGGGATCTGTGCGGTGGGCCGGCCGGCGTTGCGGCGCGCTGCCGCCAGCAGCCGCCCTTCACCTTCGACGAAGTCCTTTCGGCTCTCGACGAGCCCGTCGGTGTAGATGACGAGCAGGTCGCCGTCGGCGAGTGTGCGGTGGACGAGGCTGTGGCTGCCGGGGGCCGGGAAGCCGATGCCTCGTCCGGCTGTGGGCGCGACGAGAAGTTCGGGTTCGCCGCCGGTGGTGACCAGGACCGGGCGGGGATGGCTGCCGTTGGCGAAGGTGACCTGGCCGGTGGCGGGGTCGAGCCGGGCGAGCAGCACGGTCGCCATCAGGCCGGGTTCGATCGTCGCCAGAGTGCGGGCGGTGTGGGCGATCAGATCGCGGAACGGGTGGCCTTCGAGCGCCAGGGTGCGGATGGCGTGGGTGACGGTCAGGGCGTGCCGGGTCGAGGTGACACCGTGCCCGACGGCGTCGACGAGGGTGATGTGCACGTTCCCGTCGGGCAGGACGAACCAGTCGTAGAGGTCGCCTCCGGTCGGGGAGTCCGGATCGCTCGGCCCGTAGTGCACGGCCAGTTCGAAGGCGTCGACCCGAGGCGGTGGCGGACGCAGTGCGTCTTCGAGTTCGCGGAAGATCACCGTGTGCGCCTTCCGGAGACTCTCGTCCCGATCCTCCAGTTCGACGTACATCGCGAGCACGCCGCTGTTCGTCTCGGCGAGCTCGTGTTTGAGTTCGCGCTGGTCCTTGGTGATCGCGTCGGTACGGGCGACCAAGGCGAGCATTTCCTCGCGGGTGGCGCTTTCCTCGTCCGGTGGGACGAGCATCGCCTCGGTGCTCGTGGTGATGTGCCAGGTCAGGGTTCCGCTGTCCCCGGGATCGGGTAGCAGGGGAAGAGCGTTGCGTTGCCGCTGGCTGACCGGACGGGACAGTCGCAGGGTGACGGAGAGCCGGCCCTTGGACGCGGAGGTCGAAAGCTCGGGTGCCCGATCGGCCTCTGCCGAGGATTCGACAAGGAGGGTCATCGCGAGCACGAGCCGGGCCCGTTGCTCGGCCGGGACGCCCGCGGAAGCACAGGCCTCGCGCAGGCGCAGGCGGAGCCCGCCCAGGTCAGGGTGGATCATGGCCTGCTGCTTCCCGAGCCGATCGCGATCACCGTGGCGTCGTCGCGGGGATCACGGTGACAGTGGGCGAGTTCGGCGGCGAGCAGTGCCGGGACCGGAAGCGGGCCGACGGACGCGGCGGCGCGCCAGCGGGTGCTGATTCCGTCGGTGTGCAGCACCACGATGTGGTTCTGGGCCAGTGCCACGGATCGCAGGTGAATGTCCGGCTGGGTGACTCCGACGACCCCGGGCATGCTGAGCAGCGGCTGGGTCTGTCCGGGCATCACCACGAGGCCACCGATGTTGCCGACACCGCAGAAATCGAGTCGGGCATCGGCGATGCGGGCCAGTGCTACCGCGGCGCCGCGGGTCTGACGCAGGGCGCGGTGCATGGTGGCGAGGTGCTCGCGGAGCGGGCGGCCGGGGCTGCGGCGGAAGACGTCGATCGCCGTCTCCGCCGCGTCGCTCGCCTCGGGGCCGTGGCCGAGCCCGTCCACGATCGCGATGGTGCGGACGCCGGCCACCGTCGCCAAGGCCAGTGCGTCACCACATCGGTCTTCGCCCTCGCAGGCCAGACGGACGTGCGCGACGACGTCGGCGGCGGCGATGCCGGGGGCCAGGATTCGTGCGGCCGCGACGGTTCCGGATCCGGTCGCCGAGTGGATCCGGAATTCGGTGGCCAGCCTTCCGGCGGCGCCGAGGCCGGTGCCCAGTGTGTCCGTCGTGGTGTGCCCGTCGATGCGCCAGTAGGCCAGGTCGGCCATCCCGGGGCCGGAATCGACGGCATAGACCTCGACACCCGGCCCGGCGAGGGAGTGCTGGACGAAGACCGCGCCGTCACTGGCGTGTTTGTCGATGTTGCCTGCCAGTTCCGAGGCGATGACGGCCGCGCGCTCGGCGAGCACCTCGGGCAGGCCTGCTTCGGCGGCGACCTCGCGGGCGGCGCGCGCCGCGGCGTAGACCGCGCTGATGTGGTCGATGCGGATCAACCGGCTCGGTGACACGGTGGTGACGGTCATGGTTTCCAGCGGACGACGGTGATCGTGGTGCCCTCGCCGGGCGCGGTGTCGATGGCGAACTCGTCGACCAGCCGCCGGGTACCACCGAGGCCGTGCCCGAGACCGGCGCCGGTGCTGAACCCGTCGGTCATGGCCTGCTCGACATCTCCGATACCGGGGCCTTCGTCGCGAACCGACAACGCCAGCCCCACCCGCCCCCGGCGGTCCCGCACGACGGCGATGGTCATCGTGCCGCCACCGCCGTGGATGTAGGCGTTGCGCACCAGTTCGCTCGCGGCGGTCACGATCTTCGTCTGGTCGACGATCGAGAAACCGGCCGCGACCGCGTCGGCCCGCACCGCGTGCCGCGCGGTGAGCAGGTCTTCCTCGGCGCGGACGGCGTGTTCGCGCGGGTCTTGGTCGGTGAGTTCGTCAGGAAGCACGAGGCGCCTCTTCGGCGGCCTCGGTGGGACGGCGCCATCCCAGTAGTTCCATGGCTTGTTCGGCGTTGAGCGCGGTCTGCACACCGGTGAGCCGCGAACCCAGTTCGGACAGGGTGATCGCGACGGCGGGACACATTCCGGCGACGATCATCCGGGCACCGAGGAGCCTGCCGGTGGCGGCGAGCCGCATCAGGACGCGCGCGACGAAAGAGTCGATGATCTCCAGCCGGGAGATGTCGAGGATGACCCCGCGGATCCCCTCGTCGGCGATCCGGGCGGTGACCAGCTCGTTCTCGCCTCGGTGTGTCATGAGGGGTCCCCATAGGACAAAAAACGTCTCATGGGGACCCCTCAT
>NZ_JBFBBY010000287.1:0-5142 GCF_040682875.1 Amycolatopsis sp. NPDC051071
CCCCTCTCCCTCCGCCCCCCCGCCCCCCAAATCAAATTTTTTTCCCCCCCGGCCCACCCCTCATGACACGCTCTTATAGTGAGTGGCAAGGCCTTCGCGGTGCGGTTCGGACTGACTGACGGAGCCCGGCCGCGCCTTGGCTATCCACAACCGCAGCCAGACACGCCCTAGGCCGGGACCGGATCCTCTTCAGCGGTCCGGAGCCGCTGCGAGATGACCTTGGTGATGCCGTCGCCCTGCATGGAGACGCCGTACAGGGCGTCGGCGATCTCCATGGTCGGCTTCTGGTGGGTGATGATGATCAGCTGCGAAGAATCACGCAGCTGCTCGAGCAGCCCGATCAGCCGTCGCATGTTGGTGTCGTCCAGCGCGGCCTCGACCTCGTCCATCACGTAGAAGGGCGAAGGCCGGGCACGGAAGATCGCCACCAGCATGCCGACGGCGACCAGCGACTTCTCGCCACCGGAAAGCAGCGAAAGGCGTTTGACCTTCTTGCCCGGCGGGCGCGCTTCGACGTCGACGCCGGTGGAGAGCAGGTCGTTGGGCTGAGTGAGCACCATGCGCCCCTCGCCGCCAGGGAACAGCACGCTGAACACGGTCTCGAACTCACGCGCGACGTCTTCGTAGGCCGACTCGAAGACCTCGAGGATCTTTTCGTCGACCTGCTTGATGACGGCTTCGAGGTCCTTGCGGGTGTCCTTGAGGTCTTCGAGCTGGGTCGAGAGGAACTTGTAGCGCTCCTCCAGCGCCGCGAACTCCTCCAGCGCCAGCGGGTTGACCTTGCCGAGCAGGCTCAGGTCCTTCTCCGCGCGCTTCGCCCGGCGGGCCTGGGTGTCGCGGTCGAACGGCATGGGCGGCGGCTGGGTGACGTCCTCGCCGCGTTCCTTGGCCGCCTCGTACTCGGCCATCTCCCCCGCGCTCGGCGGCACCGGGTTCTCCGGGCCGTACTCGGCGACGAGGTCTTCGAGGCCGATGCCGAAGTCCTCGGCGATCTTGGTTTCGAGCTGTTCCAGCCGCAGCCGCTGTTCGGCACGCAGTACCTCGTCGCGGTGGACGGCGTCGGTGAGCTTCTCCAGTTCGCCGGTCAGCTCGCGGACCTTGCTGCGGGCCTGTGTCAGCGCGGTCTCCCGCGACTGCCGCCGCGCCTGCGCCTCGTCACGTTCGTGGGCGGCGCGCTGCACGGAGACCTCGATGCGCTCCAGTGCGATCTCACCGCCGTCGACCACCGCGTTGGCGATCTCGGCGCCGCGTTTCCGTGCGGCACGGGCCTTCTCGGCGCGTTCGCGAGACTGCCGCTCGGCGTACGCGGCCCGGCGCAGCGATTCGGCCCTGCCCTGGATACTCCGCGCGCGCTCCTCGGCGGTGCGCAGCGCGAGCCGGGATTCCATCTCCTCCTGGCGGACCGTGCCGAGGTCTTCGGCGGCCTGGTCGCGTTCGGCGGTGTCCGGATCCTCGTCGACCTCCTGGTCGGCGACCGCGGACAGCCGCTCTTCCAGTTCGGCGAGCTGCTCCAGCGCCTGTTCACGGCTCTGCTCGACCTTGGCGCGCTGAGTGCTCAGGCGCTCCATCTCGGCCTGCGCGGCGCGCGCGGCCTGCCGCATCCGGTTCAGCCGCTCGGACGACCGGGCCTTGCGGACCTTCGCGTCGCCGAGGGCTTCCTTGGCCTGTCCGACTTCTTCGCGGCGGGCCTGCTGTTCGGCGCGGGCGCCTTCGAGTTCCGCGGCGGCACGTTCCAGCGCGCGTTCGGCGGTGTGCAGGCGGTCGCCTGCCTCGTCGACGGCGGCCTGCACCTCGATGACACTCTCGCTGCGGGCCGAACCGCCGACCGCCCAGCGAGCACCGAAGACGTCGCCTTCGGGGGTGACCGTGCTGACTTCGGGGTACACCTCGACAAGGCGCCGCGCGGACTCCAGACCGTCCACAATGGCCACCCGGTCGAGCGCGTGCTCGACCGCGGACCGCAACGCGGGCGGCGCCGAAACCACTTCACGCGCCCAGCGGGCGCCTTGGGGCAGCGACGGCCAGGCACTGGTGTCCACAGTCGATCCCAGCCCGCCGAGCAGGATGCCCGCGCGGCCGGAGTCGTTGTCCTTCAAGAACTTCAGTGCGGCGAGCGCGTCTTCGCCACCGTTGACCGCGACCGCGTCGGCGACCGGGCCGAGCGCCGCGGCCAGCGCGACCTCGTGCCCCGCTTCGACGGTGAGCAGCGCGGCCACCGAACCGAGCAGACCGGGTAGTTCGTGTGACGCGCCGAGCAGCGCGCCCGCGCCGTCCTTGCGGCGCAAGCCCATCGACAGTGCCTCGACGCGTGCCTTCTCCGAGGCGATCTCGCGCTCGGCCGTGCGCTCGATCTTGACCAGTTCCTCGACCCGCGCCTTGGCCGCGTTGTTGGCCTCCACCGCGCGGTCGTGGTGGGCCTGCAGGCCGAAGTCGTCGGATTCCTCGACACCGCCCTCGGCCTTGGCCTCTTCCAGTTCCTCGACGGCGATC
Organism: Amycolatopsis sp. NPDC051071; assembly: GCF_040682875.1. Classification (NCBI taxonomy): domain Bacteria; kingdom Bacillati; phylum Actinomycetota; class Actinomycetes; order Pseudonocardiales; family Pseudonocardiaceae; genus Amycolatopsis; species Amycolatopsis sp. NPDC051071. The sequence goes on from NZ_JBFBBY010000287.1 coordinate 2,491, forward strand.
TCCGCGCGCTCGGCGGCCTCTTCGAGCGAGACGCTGAGCCTGTCGATCTCGTCGGAGGTCGCGCCGTTCTTGCTGCGCAGCGCCTCGACCTGGCCGGTGAGCTTCGCGAGCCCCTCCCGGCGGTCCGCGATCGCGCGGACCGCGGCCATATGCGCGCGCTCGGCGGCCTGGACGAGGTGTTCGAGCTGCTCACGCTTCTGGACAGTCTCCGAAAGCACCATCCGTGCCTCGGCGACGGCCTCGTTGAGTTCCGCCTCCCGCTCGGCGACCTGCTCGGCCTCGGCCTCCAGCTCGTCGGGATCGCGGCCGTTGCCCGCCTGCTGCACGTCGGAAGACAGATGCCGCTGACGTTCCAGCGCGAGCCGCACGGTGCCGCGTAGCCGCTCGGTCAGCGCGGAAAGCTTGTACCAGGTCTCCTGCGCGGCGGCCAGGCGCGGCGCGTCCTCGGCGAGCGAGGCTTCGAGTTCGGCCTCCTCGGCGGCCACGATCTCCAGCGCCTGCTCGACCTCGCCGCGGCGCTGCCGGGCAACCCGTTCGTCGGCCTCTTCCTTGGCGAGGCCCGAACGCTGGGTGACCAGGTCGTTGGCGAACAGCCGGAGCCGGGCGTCCCGCAGTTCGGACTGCACCCACTGCGCCTTGCGGGCGATCTCGGCCTGTTTGCCCAGCGGTTTGAGCTGGCGGCGCAATTCGGTGGTGAGATCGCCGAGGCGGTCGAGGTTGCCCTGCATGTTCGCGAGCTTGCGCAGGGTCTGTTCCTTGCGCTTGCGGTGCTTGAGGACACCGGCGGCCTCTTCGATGAAGGCGCGGCGCTCCTCCGGCTTGGATTCGAGGATCGCCGACAGCTGGCCCTGCCCGACAATGACGTGCATCTCGCGGCCGATACCGGAGTCCGACAGCAGTTCCTGCACGTCCATCAGACGGCAGCGGTCACCGTTGATCTCGTATTCGCTCGCGCCGTCGCGGAACATGCGGCGGGTGATCGAGACCTCGGAGTATTCGATGGGCAGCGCACCGTCGGCGTTGTCGATGGTGAGGGTGACCTCGGCGCGCCCGAGCGGGGCGCGGCCGGCGGTCCCGGCGAAGATGACGTCCTCCATCTTGCCGCCGCGCAGGTCCTTCGCGCCCTGGGTGCCCATGACCCAGCGGAGCGCGTCGAGGACGTTCGACTTGCCGGAGCCGTTCGGCCCGACCACACAGGTGATGCCCGGCTCGAAACGCAACGTCGTCGCCGAGGCGAAGGACTTGAAGCCCTTGAGCGTCAGGCTCTTCAGGTGCACGTCGTGCTGACCCCTCTAGGCTGCGGGAACCGTTCGTTCAATCGGCCCAGGCTACCTGTGTGCTCACGGTGATCGTGGGACGCGGGGCCTCAGCGCTCCACGAACCCGCGGAGCCCGCCTTTCGCGGGCGACCAGCGCTCGACGACCTGATCCACACTTCCGGGTGATTCGCCGGACCTCAAAACCGTCAAAAGCCGCTCACAGTGTTCACGAACACCCTCCGCTATCACCTGGACACGTCCGTCGGCCAGATTGCCCGCGCTGCCGACCAACCCCAGCTCAAGCGCCCGACTGCGGGTCCACCAGCGGAAACCGACACCCTGAACCCGGCCGTGTACCCACGCCGTCAGCCTGATGTGCGTTTGTTCCTCACTCACGACCACTATCGTGCACTATCCAGACGACTGCGGAGTGTGAACACTACGTTCGCGGGCGTTCGCAGACGGTGAGGTGACGGTGATAATCTCCGCGCCGGGTCCCCACTTGGGCTACCTCACCCGGGTAGCCGGAGGCGGTTCGGCATCCGTGTCCGCTGCCTCAACTCCCCGAAGTCCCCCATCCGAGGAGCCAGCACATGCCCCGTCCCGACGGGTCTGATTCGAGCGCACGCGTTTCCGTGGCGCCCCCGCGCGGCGCCACCGGCAAGCTCAACCGCGCGGGCTACGCCGTTCTCGGCGTCAGCGGCCTCGTGGTGGCGACGGCCTTCGCCGCGATCGCCGAACTGGCGGGTCCCGGCACCTCGGCCACCGCGGGCGGCACCGGCGTCCCCGGCGGGCACGTGACCTCCCCCGCCGGTGTCCATCTGGTCCCGGGCAACGCCGTCCCCGGCGGCCCGATGACCGTCAGCGGCTCGCCGATCCCCGGCGCGCCGTCCAGCTCCACGGCGCCGCCGACCACGGTGACGTCGGTCGGAGCGGACGGCAAGAAGACGACGAGCGTCATCGTCCCGCCCCCGCCGAACCCGGGCCCTGGCCCTGGCCCCGGCCAGCCGCCGGGCAACACGGTGCTGCCGCCGACGACGCCCAAGCCGTCTCCGCCGACGAAGACGACGCCGCCGACCACTCCGCCGCCGACGACGACCCCGCCGTCCGAGACGCCGACCAGCTCGACACCGGGGGGCGGCTCCAGCTCCAGTGGCGCTCCGAGCGAGTCGACTCCGGGCCGGGCCAGCACCTCGGGCACCGACACGAGCGGCGCTCAGTAAGCCTCCCCGCGTGAGGCCGGATGGTGTTCGAAGGGCTCCGGAAGTGTCATGAGGGGTCCCCATAGGACAAATTTCGGCACCGGTTCTTCTCCGACCTCGCGACACTCGACGGCCTCTCGCGAGAGGCGTCGACAGTTCTGTCCACTGTGGACTGCGTTCTGCTGCCCACGA
>NZ_JBFBBY010000288.1:0-5038 GCF_040682875.1 Amycolatopsis sp. NPDC051071
TTTTATCTCGCGGGGGCCCGCGGCGGCGGGGGCCGCCGCGGGGCCCTGTCAGTGGCGCCCCCCCCCGCACAAACCGCGGCCCGGCCCCACCCCTCATGACACTCTCGGCGCGGGGTCGCGAGTAGTCCTCTACACGCGACGGCCCCACCCCACCGGCATGCCATGAACGGCCCGTTACTTGCAAATTTCGCAAGTAACGGGCCGTTCATGACACCGGTCCCAGGTGGCGGAAGTCGTGACGAGGACGAAAGGGTCAGCTCAGCGGGTACATCCAGCCTTCCGGGGCGGGCCGCGTGCCCTCCTGGATGCCGGTCAGCGCGCCGCGCAGCTTCATCGTCAGCTCACCCGGCTGCCCACCGGCGACGGAGAACTCCCCGCCCGCGTGCTTCACGTGCCCGACCGGTGTGATGACCGCCGCGGTCCCGCAGGCGAACACCTCGGTCAGTTCGCCCGAAGCCGCCGCCTTCTCCCACTCGTCGGTGGAGATCCGGCGTTCCTCGACCTGGTGCCCGAACGACTTCGCCAGTTCGAGCAGCGACCTGCGGGTCACGCCCGGCAGCAGGGAGCCGGTCAGTTCCGGGGTGACGACGCGGGCGTCGTCACCGGAGCCGAAGACGAAGAACAAGTTCATCCCGCCCATCTCCTCGACCCAGCGCCGCTCGACTGCGTCGAGCCACACGACCTGGTCACAGCCCTTTTCGACGGCCTGCGCCTGCGCGACGAACGACGCCGCGTAGTTGCCGGCGCACTTCGCCGCACCGGTGCCACCTGGGACCGCGCGCACGTATTCGGTCGAGAGCCAGACGCTCACCGGCTTCACGCCGCCGGAGAAGTACGAGCCGGCGGGCGAGGCGATCAGCGCGTAGAGGTACTCGTTCGCGGGCCGGTTGACGCCGAGCCCGGCTTCGGTCGAGATCATGAAGGGCCGCAGGTACAGCGACTCGCCCTGCTTCGTCGGGATCCAGCGGGTGTCGACGGCGATCAGCTCGCGGATCGAGTCAAGGAAGACCTCCACCGGCAGCTGTGGCATGGCGAGGCGCTCGGCCGAGTCCCGGAAGCGGTTCGCGTTCGCGTCGGGCCGGAACGCGGCGATGGTGCCGTCCGGTTGACGGTACACTTTGAGGCCTTCGAAGATCGCCTGGCCGTAGTGCAGCACGGAGGTCGCCGGGTCCAGCGAGAAGGGCGCGTACGGCCCGACGGTCGCGTCGTGCCAGCCCTGCTCGGCACTCCATTTCACGGTCACCATGTGATCGGTGAAGTAGAGCCCGAAGCCGGGTGCGGCCAATACGTCCGCGACGCGTTCCGGGCTCGCGGGGCGCGGGTGCGGGAGGTGGGTGAACTGCGTCGAGGTCGTCATGCTTAGACGATAACGCTTGGTCGGACCCACGTTAGTCGGACGTCCGCATATCTTTGCCGGTCGCGATCTGTCCGGCGCGACGAACACGAGACGACTTGCGCCCCTAGGATGGCGTCGTGACGTTAAATCCGATGCAGCCCGCCCACCCGGCCAAGCCGGCCACCCCCGGCGCGGGGGCCGACATCAAGACGTTCGCGACGGCGGTGCTGCTGACCTTCGGCACCGGCCTGCTGATGATGGACGGCTGGGCCCTGCTGGACAGCGGCTTCGGCGCCTTCCTCGGCCTGGTCGCCGGCGGCTTCGGCATCTTCTGGTGGCGCAAGATCCACGGCAAGGTGTTCCCGCGCGCGCTGTCGACCAAGGCGGCGGTGATCCTCGCGGTGATCAACGTCGCCCTGGCGTTGCTGCTACTGCTCCTCGTCGGCTAGAGCAGGCCCTCCGGCAACTAGAGCAGGCCCTCCGGCAACCCCGGGGCAAGCCAGTCCGGGTCCGGCCGGAAATCGGTCCAGGTCCCGTCGAAGGGGAACCGCCCGGCGTCCGCGAGCGCCCCGATCCGCTCACCCTCGCCGCGCAGCCGTTCAAGCTGCCCGGCGGTGAGGCGGCCGGCGAGGACGGCCTCCTCGGCCTCGTCCTCGTCCTTCCACTGCCAGTGGCCGCCGGGTTCGACGGCGACGTCGAGGATGCCGTCGATCCGGTCGGGCCCGGACGGCGTGCGCCCCAGCGGGACCTCGAGGTTGACGTACCAGTTCAGGAAGTGCCCGCTCGCGTCGAAGAACCACCAGACCGACGACCATTCGTGGTCGGCGATGCGGCGCAGTGTCGAGGTGTCGCGCCAGAGGTCGGGCACTCGCACCCTCGGCACCCGGAACCGCTCCCCGAGCGGCGCCTCGCGGAAGAGCCGCCCGTCGGCGAGCCTGCTGCCGATGATCGGGGTGTCGGCGGGGAGCCAGCCGAGCAGCACTTCGCCGTCGTCGGCGATGACACGCAGTGGATGGTGCTGGCCGATCGAGCCGTCCGGTCGCAGGAACCGTTCGACGACCGTGTCACCCGGGGTCCAGAGGGGATCGCGCACGCCTTGCACGGTACCCACGGGCGCGGACCCGCAGAACCAGTTCCGCGACCGTTCCCACTCCCGCGAGCCCGAGGGCCACGACCGGCCCAGCGAAGGCCGCCGCGACGGCCACGATCAGTCCACAAGCGAGTGTCGCCTTCGGACGTTCCGGGGACAGACGCGTCCTGCCCTCGGTGAAGACGTCCACCGCCACGGGCACGGTCGCCACCGCGACCAGCACCGAAAGCACCGGCAGCAACGAGACTGCGTCGGCCGCGGCGAGGAGCTCCCGGAACGACGTCGCGGAGAGCCCCAGCCGGACGGGTCCAAGCTGGTAGAGGGCGACGCCGGCGATCACCACGGCGACGGCGCCCACCACGGCGGCGCGGACGGCGCCGGGACGGCGGGGCAGCAGGAACGGCAGCAGTACCAGCACGGCGAGGCCGAGGCCGGGCACGGACGGCGGATCCGGCGCGATGAACCGCGCCGGCGGCGGGATGGCGACGCAGATCGCGATCAGGGAGGCGGCCGCCGCGAGCAGCAGGCCGGTGACCCAGCGGGCGGCGTGGTCGCCGAGTCGGACTCCGGCGAGATCGGCGACGGCCACCACGACGGCGAACACCGCGGCGGCGACCCCCGGCGCGGACGGGAAGAGGTAGTACCCGAACGTCGTCGCGAAGACCAGGACCAGGCCCAGCCGTGAAACGGAGCTCACGATCCGCTCGGGTCGCGTCTCCCCCAACGGGGGTGATAACGCCTCCGCCGCGACGGCGAGCAAGGCCGCGACCACGACGGCGAGAAGCACCCAATAGTCCGCTCCGGAGGCACCCATCGCGAGTGCGATGAGCAGACCGCCCGCCAGCCGCACGCCGTCTCCCTTCCTGTACACCGAGTGACCCCGTCGGCCCCGCTGTCCTCCCAGGTCCCGCTGTCATTAGCATGGCTCACGATCCAACCGGGCGACCGCCCGGTACCACCGCGAACGCGCGAGGAGCCAGAAGTGACCGTGCCGAAGCTTGCCCTGACCGAGAACGCCGAAGCGGCGCTTGCCAAGACGCGCGCCGACGTCGTCGTCATCGGCACCCTGCAGGGCGAGGACGGTCTGGCGCTCGCCGCCGGTTCCTCCGTTGCCGATGCCGCCTTCGACGGCAAGCTCGCCGACGTCCTCGGCACGCTGGGCGCGTCCGGAAAGGCCGACGAGGTCGTCAAGGTCCCGACGCTGGGCAAGCTGTCCGCCGGTGTCGTACTGGCCGTCGGCCTCGGCAAGGCGGGCGCCGATGGCGTCACCGCCGAGCAGGTCCGCCGGGCCGCCGGTGCCGCCGCTCGCGCGCTGAGCGGCACCGAGCGCGCGTTCGTGACGCTGTCGGCGATCGACTTGCAGGCCGCCGTGGAGGGCACCGCGCTCGGCGCGTACTCCTTCACCGCGTACCGCTCCGAGAAGGGCGACGGCCCCGTCGCCAAGGTCGACTTCGTGAGCCCCGAAGAGGGCGCCGCGAAGGACCACAAGGCGACGCTGAAGGCCGCCACCCTGATCGCGGAGTCGGTCATCATCGCCCGCGACCTGATCAACACCCCGCCGAACGACCTGTTCCCGGCCTCCTTCGCCGACCGCGCGAAGACACTGGCCGAGGCGAACAACCTCGAGTTCGAGGTCCTCGACGAGAAGGCGCTCAAGCGCAAGGGCTTCGGCGGCATCCTCGGCGTCGGCGGCGGTTCCTCGCGTCAGCCGCGTCTGCTGCGTCTCGCCTACAAGCCGGCGAAAGCGTCGAAGAAGGTCGCGTTGGTCGGCAAGGGCATCACCTTTGACTCGGGCGGCATCTCGATCAAGCCCGCCGCGAATATGGACCAGATGACCTCGGACATGTCCGGCGCGGCCGCCGTGCTCGCCTCCGTGGTGCTGGCCGCGAAGCTGAAGTACCCGCTCGAGGTCGTCGCGCACATCCCGCTGGCGGAGAACCTGCCCTCGGCCACCTCGTACCGGCCGGGCGACGTGCTCAGCATGTACGGCGGCAAGACCGTCGAGGTGCTCAACACCGACGCCGAAGGCCGTCTCGTGCTGGCCGACGCGATCGTGCGTGCGGGTGAGGAGAACCCCGACTACCTGATCGAGACCTCGACGCTGACCGGCGCGCAGGTCGTCGCGCTGGGCAACCGCACCGCGGGTGTCATGGGCTCGGACGAGTTCCGCGACCGCGTCGCGGGCATCGCGCAGGCGACCGGTGAGGGCGGCTGGGCCATGCCGCTGCCGGAGGAACTGCGTGCCGACCTCGACTCGCGCCTCGCCGACCTGGCCAACGTCACCGGGCACCGCTGGGGCGGCATGCTCGCCGCGGGTATCTTCCTGCGCGAGTTCGTCGCCGACGGCCTGCCCTGGGCGCATATCGACATCGCGGGCCCGTCGTTCAACACCGCCGGGCCGTGGGGTTACACCGGCAAGGGTGGCACCGGCGTCCCGGTCCGCACCATCGCCGCCGTCCTCGCGGACATCGCCGCCAACGGCTGACCTGCTCGACCTTTGAAGGTCCGTGAAGGCCTCTTGGGTTCACGGGGTCGTTGCAACACCGATTGTGGTCGGAGGTTGTGGTGGCGGGTCGTGTGCCGTTGGGGCGGGATGTGCGGGTGCGGTTCTG
>NZ_JBFBBY010000289.1:0-5027 GCF_040682875.1 Amycolatopsis sp. NPDC051071
TCTCTCACACGATCATGGGACTTAGACACTCACATGATCAACCAGAGACCGTGCCTGCCCTCATCCAGGCAACCGACTTTGCCGGGGCCCTGCGCCTAGGTACAGGAAGGGGGCCTTCATGTACTTCTGGTCACTGCCACCACACCTTCGCGAGGCCGTGCTTCAAGCCAGGGACTATCCTGCGTGGCGTGGAGATCCTGTTTACGACACTGCTGGTGCTCGCCGGAGTCGCGATCACGTGGTTCGCCGTGTACGTCGTCTACCGGCTTTACGCCGACGAGCGCTGACCCCATGACGGCTAGTGGCGACGAGGCCATCCAGGCCGCGGAGAAGCGCGCGGAAGACACGGGTGTGCGCAACCTCCCGCAGTTCGACGACCTGCCTGTACCGGGCGACACGGCGAACCTGCGCGAAGGCCCGAACCTCAATGACGCCTGCCTGGCGCTGCTGCCGCTCGTCGGCGTGTGGCGCGGCGAAGGCGAGGTCGACTACCCGACCATCGAGGGCCCGTACCGGTTTGGCATGCAGCTGACCATCGCGCACGACGGCCGTCCCTTCCTCACGCACGAGGCCCGTGCCTGGCTGCTCGACGAAGACGGCAACGTCATCCGGCCCGCGGCCCGCGAATCCGGCTTCTGGCGCCCGCAGGCCGACGACACGATCGAACTGCTGCTGACCCACAACACCGGCATCGTGGAACTCTTCTACGGCAAGCCTCGTGGCAAGGCTTCGGTCCCGGCGTGGGAGCTGGGCACCGACGCGGTCGTCCGCTCCTCCTCGGCCAAGGACGTCACGGCCTCGCAGCGGCTCTACGGCATCGTCAACAACGGCGAACTCGGCTACGTCGAGGAACGCGCCATGATGGGCCAGGAACTGCAGCCGCACACGTCGGCGCTGCTGCGTCGCGTGGTGGGCTGACCGTTCCCCGTGCGGTGGCGTGCCTACGGCGAGCACGCCGCCCTGCTCGACTGTGCTTCCCTGACCCAGACGATCTCGGCGCACGCCACGGTTTCCTCCGCGCGACCGGCTGGGATCAGCGAACTCGTTCCCGGCGCCCGCAGCCTGCTCGTGGTGGAAATCCCGGGCTCTGGCGCACTCGCGGCCGTCCGCGAACTGCTCTCCGGCGCCGATCTCGAACACCCGCCCGACGGCGAACCCCGCGAGATCACCCTGGACGTCACGTACGACGGTGAAGACCTCGAACTCGTCGCGAGGGACGCTGGAGTGTCCCTCGATGACGTTGTCCGGCTGCACACCGAAGCCGTCTACACCGTGGCCTTCACCGGTTTCGCACCCGGTTTCGGTTACCTGACAGGGCTTCCCGAGCCGCTACGGCAGCCACGCCTCGTGACACCCCGGACTCGCGTCCCGCCCGGCTCGGTCGGGCTCGCCGGCGAGTTCACCGGCGTCTACCCGCGTGTCTCACCCGGCGGCTGGCGGCTGATCGGCCACACCCGGACCGTCCTGTTCGACCCACGCGCCGACCCTCCCGCAGTGTTGGCGCCCGGCGACCGGGTGCGGTTCTGGAGTGCCGGATGAGGGAACTCGAAGTGGTCGAGACCGGTCCGCTCGCGCTGGTCCAGGACCTCGGCAGGCCTGGATACGCGCATCTCGGTGTCCCGCCGTCGGGCGCACTCGACGTCCCGGCGCTGAAACTGGCCAACCGGCTCGTCGGCAACGAAGAAGCCGCTGCGGGGATCGAGTGCCTGTTCGGCGGCCTGCGGCTGCGTGCGAAGGCGTCGTGCACCGTCGCCGTGACCGGCCCTGCCGTCGCCGTCGAAGTCGACGGGCGCGCTGTCGGCTCGCACGCGCCGGTGTGGCTGGCTCCGGGTCAGCTGGTGGCGATCGGCGCGCCGTCCAGGGGTTTGCGGTGCTACCTGGCGGTTTCCGGCGGGATCGCGGTCGGCGCCGAACTCGGCAGCCGGTCGCGGGACGTCCTCTCGGAGATCGGGCCCGCACCCCTGCGCGCGGGCGACGTCCTCCCGCTCGGCACGCCGTCCGGCCTGGCTCGAGGTGCCGACGTCGTGGTGCCTGCCGTGGCCGCGACGGAGTTGGTCGTGCCCGTCGAGCCGGGCCCGCGAGCGCACTGGTTCACGGCGCTGGAAGCCGGGCTCGCGAAGACCTGGACGGTGACGGCGGAGTCCAACCGTGTCGGCCTCCGGCTCGACGGAACGCCTTTGACGCGTGAAGGCGAGTACGCCGGGAAGGAACTCCCGAGCGAAGGCCTGCTGACCGGTGCCGTGCAGGTCCCGCCGAACGGGAAGCCGGTCGTGTTCTTGGCGGATCATCCAACTACCGGTGGTTATCCGGTGGCGGCCGTGGTGAGACAGGCGTCACTCCCGGCCCTCGCACAGGCCCGTCCCGGAACCCTTCTCCGCTTCCACTCGTCCACGAGGGTGTGGAACAGGTAAAGGTCGACGGTGGCACAGGTGTCATCGACACGAACAGTGCTAATGGGTTCTCGGCGGGCAAGAACGCTTCGAACCAGCTCCCGGCCCGACTCGAACTCCCGCAGTCGTTGCGGATCGCGCTGGCCACCGGGCAGATGAGACGTCCGCTCGGCGACACGCTCCGCCCGCTTCTCGATCTCTTCACCGACGGCGAATACCAGGTCACCGGCCCGGAAAGACTGGCGGAAGACCGCTTCCTGACCCCGCGCGCCGACTGGCCGCCCGCGGACGTCTCCCGGGTCGGCTACTACCGGACCGCGATCAAGAGCGGGCACCGGCCGGTGGCCGTGGTACTGGAAACCGGTGAAGCGACGGTGATCCTCGACGGGCACCACAAGATCGCGGCCTACCGCGAGGAAGCGATCCTGCCGCACCTGCTGATCATCAGCGCGCTCCCCTGATGGGCGAGCCACGGTTCCGCGATCCCCAGACCCGGATCGAGGAGCTGGCCGAGTGGCCTGGCGGTCTCCCGCATCGAACGCTTCGCCGTGGCGACGCTCAGCTGATCGCGTACTCGCGCTCGTAGGCGGCGACCAGCTCGGCGTGGATCGCACTGGAATCGGCCAGCGCGACGCCGTCGAGTGTGTGGACCCGGGTCAGCTTCCGGACCGAAGAGGCCAGGAACAGTCCCTCGCCCGTGCCGAGGTCGGCCACCTGGAGCGGCTCGACCTTGATCGACCACCCCGCGCGCTCGGCGCCGCGGAACAGCGCCGCCTGCGTCGTCCCCGGCAGGATGCCGATGGTGGCCGGCGGCGTGTAGAGCGTCTTGTCCTTCGCGAGGACCACCGTCGAGGTCGGTCCTTCGAAGACCGAACCGTTGGCGGCGGTGAAAATCACATCACTCGCTCCGCGGCGGGCGGCCTCGCGCAACGCGGCCATGTTGACCCCGTACGAGATGGACTTCGCGCCCAGCAGCAGCCACGGCGCGCGCTCGGCGACTTCCGGCTCGATCCCGCGTTCGAGGGTGACCGCCGCGACGCCTTCGACACGGGCGCGGAGCACCTTCTCGTCGATCTCCACCCCGAGTGCGAACCCGAACGGCTTCGCCTCCGGATCACCGTCGATTCCCCTGGTGTAAACCAGTTTCAGGGCGATCTCGGCGGTGCCCGACCAGTTGTCGATCACAGTCTGCGCGGCGCGTTCCCATGCCGCGAGGTCCGGCTCGGGAAGGTCGAGCATGGCGGCGGACCGGGCCAGCCTGTCGAGGTGCGGGCGAAGCTCCCGAGGTCGGCCGTCGACGACGAGGATCGTCTCGAACACGCCGTCGCCGCGAAGCAGTCCAAGATCGTCCACCCGCAGGTGAGCGGCTTCGGGGTCGGCCAGGGTCCCGTCGAGGAAGGCAAGCACGCGCATACGGACACGGTACTCACTAGCATGGGTTTTATGCCCTACCGCTCCCCCTTGCTCGACCTTCCCGGACCGATCGCGGCACCAGACGGGCATCCTGAAGAGGGTGTCCCGTGGCATTGGGGTGACCCGTTCGCCGAGCAGCGGACGGCGACACGCGGCGCGGTCGTGATCGACCGTTCGCATCGCGAGATCCTGGCCGTGACCGGGGAAGAACGGTTGTCCTGGCTGCATTTGGTGATCTCGCAGCATGTCACCGGGCTCGCCGAAGGCACCGGCACCGAGGCGCTCGTCCTGGACAGCCATGGCCGCGTTGACACCCATATGGTCGTCGCGCACGCCGACGGCACGGTGTGGCTGGACAGCGACCGAGGCGCGGAGGCCACCAGCGCGCTGCCGTCCGGCGGCAAGCAGACCCTGCGCGATTACCTCGAAGCGATGAAATTCTGGTCCAAAGTGGACATCCGCGAGGTGTCCGGCGAACTGGCGCTGCTGACCGTCCTCGGCCCCGACGCGGACCGCGTGCTGGCCGCCGTCGGTGTCTCGCTGAGCCCGGACGCGTACTCCGTCGTGCCGATTCCCGGCGGCGGTTTCGCGCGGCGGATGCCGTGGCCCGGGCGGAACAGCGCCGACCTCGCCGTGCCCCGCGCCGAACTCGCCGACTGGTGGCGCCGCCTCACCGACGCCGGTGCGCGGCCGGCTGGCAGCTGGGCGTTCGACGCGCTGCGGGTCGAGTCACTGCGGCCGCGGCTGGGCATCGACACCGACGAGCGCACGATCCCGCACGAGGTGAACTGGGTCGACTCCGCCGCGCACGTGGCGAAGGGCTGCTACCGCGGGCAGGAAACCGTCTCGAAGGTCCACAACGTCGGGCGGCCGCCGCGGTACATGGCGCTGCTGCACCTGGACGGTTCGCCGGAGATCACGCCGGAGACCGGCGACCCGGTGGTGCTTGGCGAGCGGACGGTCGGGCGCGTTGGCAGCGTCGTGCAGCACCACGAGCTGGGACCGATCGCGCTGGCGCTGGTCAAACGCTCCACACTCCCCGGTGCCGAACTGCTGGTGGGCGCCGAAGACCGCGTCGTGCAGGCGGCGATCGATCCGGACTCCGTGCCCGGCGAGGCCCCCGCTCCCGGCCGGGAAGCCGCTCAGCGGTTGCGGGGCTGACTTCCTCGGTCCCGCGTAGGGGCTGGGGTTGTCGTGAGTGATTTGGGTCGTTCTAACGACCCA
>NZ_JBFBBY010000290.1:0-5006 GCF_040682875.1 Amycolatopsis sp. NPDC051071
GAAACTCGACCTTCACACCTTCCCCAGTACAGGAAGGCCCCCTTCCTTGCGCTAGGCGCAAGGAAGGGGGCCTTCATGTACTTCACGCGAGCAACGCCACAGGCGACGCGTAAGTGCTTAAGAGCGGGTTCGCTCTAACGACCCAAATCACTCACGACCCCCACCACGAACCGCACAGATGGGCGTGAATCGGGCATTTTGCAGCCCAGAAGTGTCTTTTGTGGATAGTCAAGGCGCGGCTGGGCTCTGTGGGCGCGGCACGAGCCCGCGCCGCGAAGCGTCTCCGCCTTGAAGCTCGCGAAGCGGACGTCGCGACCTCAAGACAGAGACTCGGGCACGCTACGTTTGCCTTACCCCTCGAATAACCGGGGCGGCGGGCCGCCAAATCATGGCGGCACACCAGGCCCTGCGGGTTACTCGGTGGAGTGGAGTTCGTTCCGGCGTTGGGATTCGTGGAGTTGGTCTTCGAGGGAGATGATGCGGCAGGCAGCGTCGACAGCCGTGCCCTGGTCGACCAGTTCCCGTACACGTGCGGCGATGCGAAGCTGGTGGCGCGAGTAGCGGCGGTGTCCGCCTGCCGAACGCTGCGGCGTGATCAGGCCTGCCTCGTCGAGGCTGCGCAGGAAGTTCTGGGTGGCACCCAGCATTTCCGCGGCCCGGCCCATCGTATAGGCGGGGTATTGGTCGTCGTCGAACTTGTCCGCCCCGCTGAAGCCGGGGGCATGGGTGTCGCGTTGGTCAGGAATCATTCCACCTCCACATCACAAGGGACCCCGGGCGCCATGTACGGCGCCCGGGGTCCCAGGGGTTGGGTTTCATCATTGTCAACCGGCCGTGAAGCCGAATTACTATATCCGCGGCGTCCGTCCGAGAGGCGGACGATGCGGAGATCGCTGATTCGTAACCGAGAACCACCTTCCAATCCGATGGGACTGCGGTACCCGCGCGGCACTACTGCCCAGCCGCCGCGGGCGATCCAATGATGTGCCCTTTCCCTTCTTTCCTGTGTTTTCCTCTTGCTGTGCACTACTTCTTGTTCTGCTACTGCCACGGTCATCACCGGCTGGAACCCTTTCACTAATCGGTCCCAGCACGCGTCACGCCGCTGGCCACTGCCCGGAGCCCTGGCTGAGATCGGCCCCGGCCACCTGACCGGTCCTGCACTAACCAACTGCGTAAAACATTTACCACTAGCTGACTTGCAACTTGATACTGCTAACTGCGTTACAAATTGCGTACTGCTAACTGCTAACTGCGTTTACTTGCGTACTGCGTTTACTGCACTTGCCTTGCTTCTCCGGTCACCAGCCGAAACCTGTTCACTGATTGGCTTCGTCCTGCCTGACCGTCTTGTCTCACCTCGCGGGTAGTTCCGTCATCTCCCGCGCCTGCTTGACGTTGTCTCTCTCGGTATGAGCAGAACACTACACGCGGCTGGGTTTGAATGTCTACCCCAGTCGCCATAGATTTGTTCCTGCCTCGGCGTTGAAGACTGCAGGGAACCGGACATCCGCAGGTCAGAGCGCAGGAACCTGCGGACGACAACACTCGAAAGGGTTGGCGGGATGACCGACTCGACCGCGCGACAGGACCCCTACGGCCTGACCGGCGTGCGCGACCACCAGGAGTACGCCCGCGTTCTCAGACAGCTGGCCGATCAGGGTCGCCGTGAACGGTGTGTCGCACTGCTCTCGGAGACCGAAGCGCACGTCGTGGCGGAAGTGCTGGGCCAGTACGCCCAGTTCGACCCCACCGGACAGCTCAATCAGCTGGCCGCCACCCTGGCCGGGCGCCTTTACAGCCGGCTGGGCGCGTAAACGCACGTCATCTCTTGCCAGGCGTCGCTCAGACTGTGCGCGCCGGGGATCCCGCAGACTCACTCAGATGACGTGGGATCCGCTCATCGGTGTGGCAGTCGCACTGGTGGCGGCGTGGCTGGTGCTGGTCGCCGCGCTGGCGGTCATCCGGCCGCGCGCCGGGCTGCTACGCGAAGCATTGCGCTTACCGCCCGACGAGTTCCGCCTGGCCGCGGACAAAGACCTGCCCCGCGGAATCCGGATCCGGCTCGGCCTCGTGCTGGCCTACCTTGCGCGGCGTCGTTCGCCGAGCGGGAATCGATGTCGTCCGTGCGCACTGGCCCAGCACCGAAGATGGCTTCGCCACCCTGACCCTGCTCTCCGGCCTCGAAGAACCAGGCGGCTGAGCAGCGTAAAGGTTCGCTGTCAGGTAGTGCGCTCTCTGCGGTTGTCCATGGCGTCCTGCCGCACTTGATCGGCGTACTCTCCGATCGCTTCCAGCTGGTCGGCGAAACCGGTGTGCTCGCGGGTGAGGTGCGCGCGGAGAGCGGCCAGCGGGGCCAAGAGGGTGGTCGCGTCGTTCTCGGCCAATGCCGCGCTGAGCCTGTCGGCGCTCTTGCGGGCCTCCGCGGTCAAGCCACCCAGCGCACCGGCCTGGCCTGCCAGCTGCCGCAGGATCGCCGAGTTCCGCCGCGCCCACTCCGCCACCGCGCGATCGCCTGCCCGCCGATCACGTTCGGCGTCGACGCGTGCCTCCCCCGTGTGCTCACCGGTATCGGACGGCCGCAACCGCAGGAATCGCCGTTCCGCCGCTTGTCTGCTGGCCACCCCCAAGGCAGGCGCGAGTGCGCCCCAGCTGGTTCCGCCGTCGCGGGCGGCCGCGATCAGTTCGGGCTCCCACGCGGCCAGTTCCTCACGCACGGATCGCAACGCGGCCAGCGCGGCCAGCACCTGCTCTGACTCCACCACGCCGGCACGAGCGGCAGCCACCACCTCGTGCACGCTCCGCACCACTTGAGTCGGTCCGATATCCATACCGTCATCCTATCGACGACTTCACTGTTGTCATCGTTTCGATGACATGGTACAAGAGTAGTGCGTGTTGACGCCACAAACCGAGAAACCAGGAGGTGGAACCCCATGTTGATGCGCACCGACCCGTTCCGTGAACTGGACCGTCTCACCCAGCACATGTTCGGCACCACGGCCCCGGGGACGTGGTCCAAACCGGCCACGATGCCGATGGACGCCTATCGCGCGGGGGACGAGTTCGTGGTCTGTTTCGATCTTCCGGGTGTCAGCGCCGACGCGATCGAACTCGACATCGAACGCAATGTCCTGACAGTCAAGGCGGAACGACGGCCGGCTCCCGGCGGGGACGTCCAGATGCAGGTATCCGAACGTCCCTTGGGGGTGTTCTCCCGGCAACTGTTCCTCGGAGACGCCCTCGACACCGACCACATCGCGGCCGGCTACGAAGCCGGAGTGCTGACCCTGCGCATCCCGATCGCCGAAAAGGCCAAGCCGCGGCGCATCGACATCGCCGGCAGTGAAACAGACCGCAAGGAGATTCAAGCCTGAGAGCCACGTCCGGTGGGGCCTGCCGCGCGGGTCCCACCGGACAGCCTTCGCAGGAAGGGCATCCTCGTTGACCGCCATGATCACCACGCCTACCCGGCACCCACTACCGGTCCTTGCCTCACTCTGGGACTACCTCGCCGAGGTCACCTCCGCCCTCGGCATCGGGCTCGAATCGTGCACCGTCGACCACGACAGCCCGGCCTCCGCCTACGTCGCCCTCGACGAGCAACTCCGCAGCCGCCCCGGCCGTGACGTCGCACTGCTCTGGGACGAGGTCCACGGCTGGGCCGCCGCGATCGAAACTCATTCCGGCGAAGATCTCATCGTCATCCGCTACCTCGGCGGGAAGACCGTCGTCCCACCTCCGGCCGAGGTCACCCGGTTCGTCACGGCCCTGCGCGACGACGACCACCGCATCGGACGCCTCACCCCGCCACACCTTCGCGGCGCGACCGGTCTCGCCGACCTCGAAGTCGTCCTCAGCCGGCGAGCGTGAGCCCGCGGGTGCGTGGATCGAGCTGACGGTTCAGCTGATGAAGCCCGCCGACTTGAGCCAGTCGCGGGCGACCGTGGCGGACTTCTGGCCGTCGACGCTGACCTTCTTGTTCAGATCCGTGAGCGTCGCGGTGTCGAGCTTCGCGGCGATCGGCGTGAAGATCTGCTCCAGCTGCGGGTATTTCTGGGCGAGCGGCGTGGCGATCGTGATGGCGGGGTTGTACGTCGGGAAGAAGTGCTTGTCGTCCTCGAGCACGGTGAGGTGCTGCGCGGCGACGCGCCCGTCGGTGGAGGCGACCGAGCCGAAGCCGCAAGGGTCTCCCTTGCCGATGCTCGGGTAGACGACGGCGTCGTTGAGCAGGTGGACCTGCGGGTCGGGAAGGGTGAACCCGTAGGTCTTCGCCAGGCCGGGGAAACCGTCGTCCCGGCTCTTGAACTCCGGGCCCATACAGGTCGAGGCCGCGGCCGGGTCCCGCTTCGCCAGTGCCGCGTAGTCGGACAACGTCTTGACGCCGGTCTGGGCCAGTGTCGCCGGGTTGCCGGCGAGGGCGTAGGTGTCGTTGGCAGGCGAGCGTGCCCACCAGGTGACGCCGTTGGCGGTGTCGGCTTGTTTGACCGCGTCGTACTGCGCCTGCGGATCGCTGATCGGCTTGGTCTGGTTGAGGTAGCTGATCCAGGCGGTGCCGGTGTATTCCCAATACAAATCGACCGCGCCGCTGGTGAGCGCCTGGCGGACGTTGCTCGAACCGGTGATGTTGGTCTTGTCCTGTGGGCTCGCCCCGGCCGCTTGCAGTGCGGCGAGGGCGATCTGGCCGAGCAGCAGCTGCTCGTCGAACTCCTTGGAGCTGACGCGGATCTGGGCACCGGTCAGCGCGTCGATCTTCTTGATGGAGCCCGCGCCCACCTGGGCGCCGGTCTCGTCCTTGCCGATCGTGCAGCCGGTCGCGAGCGCCGCTGCCGCGACGAGCGCGAGCGCGGCGGCGGTCGTGCGCTGGAGCATCCGCATGGGGTGGTCCTCCTTGAAGTCGGTCGAGCTAGGGCGTGTCTGGCAAATCTGTTCGATAGGGTTCGTGATCCAGGTGGTTCCTGGCGGCGCGGGCCCTTCGGCCTCGTACTGGGTGTACTCGGCCGAAG
>NZ_JBFBBY010000291.1:0-4779 GCF_040682875.1 Amycolatopsis sp. NPDC051071
AAAACCACCCCCCCCCCCCCGCACCCACCCCCTCACTCCCCCCCGGGGGCGGGGGCCCGGGGGGGCCGCCCCGCCGTGGGGGGCCCGCCCCCCCGCCCCCACGCCGGGACCGCGCATCTCATCGTGCATCGCGGGGTCGCGGTCGAGCCCGAGGGTGACCTGGTCGAGGCCGACGTCGCCCGCGAGGCGGCCGACGAGATCGTCGAGTCGCTGTGCGGGCTCGACCTCGACCACACCGGCGGCATCACGCTGGAAACGCTCGACACCGCGGTGTCCGACGCGGCCGACAAGGCCGAAGAGGACGCGCCAGGGGAGGCCGCGGACGCGGTGGTGTGGCAGGAACTCGTCGGCCGCAGCGGCGAGGAATCCCGGCTCACCTGGACATTTCAGGCGTTCCTGACCATCGCGTGCCTGCTGGCCGCGGTCGGCGTGATCACGAACTCGTCGGTCACCATCGTCGGCGCGATGGTAGTCGGGCCGGAATTCGGCCCGCTGGCGGCCATCGCGATCGGGCTGGTGCTACGCCGGGGTGATCTGGTGAAGCAGGGCGCCGTGGCGCTGCTCGGCGGATTCCCGATCGCCATGGCGATCACGCTCGGTGTGGTGCTGGTGGGTAACGCCACCGGAGTGCTCGAGGTGAGCAAGCTCGCGGACAACCACCAGGTCGATTTCGTTTACCAGGTGGGAATCGCGTCGCTGATCGTCGCGCTGCTCGCGGGCGCGGCGGGGATGCTTTCCATGACTTCGGCCAAATCCGCCGCGCTGGTGGGTGTTTTCATCTCGGTGACCACGGTGCCGGCGGCGGGTTACGCGGTGGTCGCGGCGGTTGCCGGTCAGTGGGACCGGTGTCTGTACTCCGCCGGTCAGTTGCTGGTCAATCTCATCGGAATCGTTGCAGCTGCGGCCATTGTGCTGACATTGCGCCGTCGCGGGCAACGATCGAGGGTAACGGAACGTCCGCTTTCACGCGGGTGAGTCCGCTATCGCGTCAGTGCGCGCGATTGCCCGGATCTCAGTGGTCATGGTTGCTCAGTCACGAGTAGGGTCGGTGGCAATGACAGTCGATACCTCCTCTGCCGATGATTCGACAGTCGGAGCCGAAACCCTTGCCGTCGCGGCGGCGGTCGCGGCCGGCGAGTCGGTGCTTTCACGCCGATTCGGCAGCGCGATCACCCTCGTCGCACCCGAAGAACTCGCCGGCAGCGGCCCGGCGACGGTGGTGCGGGCGCGGGTGGCGACGTCGCCGTTCGCCTTGCCACGTACCCTGGTCATCAAGCACTACCCCGATCCACCGGAACCGGGACGGGCCGATCCGTTCGCGCAGGAGGCGGTCAGCTACCAGCTGTTCACCGCACTCGCGCCCGAAGACCGGATGTGCCCGGAACTGCTGGCGCACGACGGCCGCCACCGGGTCCTGGTGATCGAGGACCTCGGACGCGTCCCGACGTTGCACGACAAGCTGTACGCCCGTGACGCTCGCGGCGCCGAACGCGCGCTGCTGTCCTGGGCACGGTCGCTGGGCAGGCTGCACGCGAGCACCGCGAGCCGCGAGGCCGATTTCAACGCGCTGCTGCGTCGTCTCGGCGGCCCGGTCAAGAACGACGACGCACCGCTGCCCGCGGTCTGCGCGCAATTACCCGGCCTGCTCGAGGAAATGCTCGACGTCGAGACGCCGGAACCAGTGCAGCGACGGGTCATGGAGGTCGCGGGCAGGGCCGGTTCGCCGTCGTACCGTGCGTTCAGCCCGGTCGACCTCAGCCCGGACAACAACCTCGTGACCAGCGGCGGAGTCCGGTTCCTCGATTTCGAACGCGGCCGTGTGCGCAGTGCGCTTGTCGACGCGGCGTACCTGCGGCTGCCGTTCGCGTCCTGCACCGACGCGCTCGCGCTGCCGCCGGGGATGAGCGAGGCGATGATCGCGGCCTGGCGGTCCGAGGTGGTGTCGGTCTGGCCGGTGCTCTCGGACGAGGACGCGCTGGCCGAGCATCTGATGGACGGTCAGTTGCTGCTGCTGTGGATCATCACCTGGGAAATCCTCCCGGAGCTCGACCTCGAACGGCACGCGACGCCGATCAGCCGGGAAGCCGCGCTGGTGACCTGGTGGCGTGAACTGGCCAAACACTCGCTGCGGGCCCGGCTGACGGATATCTCCGAGCACGCCACCCGGGTCGCCGCGGCGCTGGGTGCCCGGCTGGGGCCGCACGCGGACCTCGCCTTCTATCCCGCCTTCCGGTGAGCTGAAGGGGACTTTCGCCGCCCGAATCATGCGGGAAAGTCCCCTTCAGCTCCTGGCCGCACGGACTTTTCGCTCGTCTGTCCTCGCCGCGTTACCCAGGCATCACCGCGGGTGAGTCCGCGTGGCCGATGGTGTCTACCGTGACCGTGATCAGTGTCGAAGTCACTCCGAGTCCCGAACCCCTTCTTCCTCCTGTCCCGGCCGCACCCCGGCTCGCCCGCAGACTGGTCGTACTCGGCGATTCCACGGCCGTGGGCCTGGGTGACCCGCTGCCGGACCGGGGTGGCTGGCGAGGGGTCGGCCCGCTCGTAGCCGACGCGCTGGGCGTCGAACCGGACGGCTACCTGAACCCGTCGTTCACCGGCGCGCGCATGGGCTGCGTGCGGACGAAGCAGCTTCCCTCGGCCGTGGCGCACCGCCCGGACGTCGCGCTGCTCGTGGCCGGGATGAACGACACGCTGCGCCCCGATTTCAGTGCCGAGCGGATCGCCGCGGACCTCACCGAGGTGATCCACTCGCTGGCGGCCGTCGGCACCACCGTGGTGCCGGTGCGTTACCACGACCACGGCAAGGTGTTCCGGCTCCCGCGGTCGCTGCGGCGGGCGCTGAGCGACCGGGTGGCCGAGCTGAACGAGGCCGTCGCCGGGGTCGTCGCGCGTGAGGGCGTGCCCTGCCTCGACCTGGAGCTGCTGCCCGGCGCCTACGCACTGACCGCGTGGAGTGTCGACCGGCTGCACCCGTCGGAACTGGGTCACCGGATGCTGGCGACCGGGTTCACCGAAAGGCTCACCGAAGCCGGGTTCGCGGTGCCGCGTCCGGTCAGCCTGACCTGCTCGGGCGGGGTGGAGCCGAGCGCCGCCGGGCACGTCGGCTGGCTGGTGCTGAAGGGTGTCCCGTGGGTGTGGCGGCGTGGCCGCGAGTTCCTGCCGTACGCGGCCGCGATCATGTGGCATGCGTTCCGGGAGCGGCTGCGCTGACCTGCGCCGGGGAACGTCGGTGGCAACGGCTACCGTCGACACCGTGGCACAGGACGAACTCTTCACCGTGAACCCCGACCTCGGTCCGCCTCCGGAAGCGGACGAGCCGAGGGACGTCATGGGGGGTAGGCCCCTCGGAGAGGGGGGCGGGAGAAACGCCGTACCGGCAGGCTCACCGCTGGCCGTGCGTATGCGGCCGCGGACGCTCGGCGAGGTCGTCGGCCAGCAGCACCTGCTGCGTGAGGGCGCGCCGCTGCGGCGGCTCGTCGAGGGCGCGGCGCCCGCGTCCGTGCTGCTCTACGGGCCGCCGGGGACCGGCAAGACCACGCTCGCGAACCTCGTCTCGGCCGCGACCGGGCGCCGATTCGTGGCGATGTCGGCGCTGTCGGCCGGGGTGAAAGAGGTGCGCGGGGTCATCGAGGAGGCCCGGCGCCGCCGGAACTACAACGCCGAGAACACCGTCCTGTTCATCGACGAGGTCCACCGATTCTCCAAGACACAGCAGGACGCCCTCCTGGGCGCGGTCGAGGATCGCACGGTGCTGCTGGTGGCGGCCACCACCGAGAACCCGTCGTTCTCCGTCGTGGCCCCGCTGCTGTCGCGGTCGCTGGTGCTGCAGTTGCGGCCGCTGACCGACGACGACATCGTCGCGCTGATCGACCGCGCGCTGACCGACGAACGGGGTCTCGGCGGTGAACTCACGCTGACCGACGACGCGCGGGCGCATCTGGTGCGGCTGGCCACCGGCGACGCGCGGCGTGCGCTGACCGCGCTGGAAGCGGCGGCCGACGCGGCGAGCGCGACCGAGGCCAAGACGATCGATCTCGCCATCGTCGAGTCCACTGTGGACAAAGCGGCGGTACGGTACGACCGCGACGGCGATCAGCACTACGACGTCATCAGCGCGTTCATCAAGTCGATCCGCGGCTCCGATGTGGACGCCGCGCTGCACTACCTGGCGCGGATGATCGAGGCGGGGGAGGACCCGCGGTTCCTGGCGAGGCGGCTGGTCGTGCACGCGAGCGAGGACATCGGGATGGCCGACCCGACGGCACTGCAGTCGGCGGTCGCGGCGGCGCACGCGGTGCAGTTCATCGGGATGCCGGAAGGCCGTCTGGCGCTGGCGCAGGCGACCGTGCACCTGGCGACCGCGCCGAAGTCGAACGCCATCGTCACCTCGATCGACGCGGCGCTGTCCGACGTCCGGTCCGGGCGGATCGGGACCGTGCCGCCGCATCTGCGTGACGGGCACTACGCGGGAGCCGAGAAGCTTGGGAACGCGAAGGGGTACCGGCATCCGCAGAAAGTGCCAGAAGGTGTTCTGACGCAACAGTATCCGCCGGACGAACTGGTCGGCCGGGACTATTACGAGCCGACGTCGCGAGGTGCGGAGCGGACTTTGCACGAGCGGGTCCCGAAGCTGCGGCGCACCATCCGCGGGGAGAAGCCCCCAAGTACATGAAGGCCCCCTTCCTGTACCTAGGCGCAAGGAAGGGGGCCTTCCTGTACCTCAGGCGAGCAACGGGCGCCGGTACCGAGCGGGTCGGGTCTCGTGAGTGTTTTGGG
>NZ_JBFBBY010000292.1:0-4714 GCF_040682875.1 Amycolatopsis sp. NPDC051071
GACGGCCCAGCTTCCCGCTGGACGTACGGCCGAAAGGTCCGAGTACAACCCGGTACGAGGACCTTCCGGCCGCACGCCCAGCGGAAACCTGGATCGCCGATACCCACGAAGCACTTCCGAAACCAACCACTAAGGTGTAGCGGTGGACCAGGTGGATCGGAAGATCATCGCGGCATTGCGGGAGAACGGCCGGGCTACCTACGCCGACCTCGGCCGATCGGTCGGGCTCTCGGCGTCATCGGTGCACGAACGGGTCGGCAAGCTCGAGGCGTCCGGCGTGATCACCGGCTACCACGCCATGGTCGATCCGAGCATGGTCGGACTCGGGGTGACCGCGCTGGTCGGCATCCACCCCACCGACACCGCGACCGATGAGGACGTCGCGGCGGCGCTCGGTGCCTTGGACGAGGTCGAAAGCTGCTACGCCGTCGCCGGTGACGAAGCGTTCGTCGTCAAGGTGCGGGTGGCGACCGTCGACGACCTGGAGGCCGCGCTCAACCGGCTGCGGCGCATCCCCGGCGTCGGCCGGACCAACACCACCGTGGTGCTTTCCACCCGGTTCGAAGGGCGGCCCAACAACGCGGGCCTGGACGACGGCCGCAACGGCGGCGCGTAACCTGCGTTGATGTGAGCGATACGCCGGAAACCGCCGATCACCTGGCCCGCGACCTGACGCTGTACGTGCTGGCCAGGTTCGTCCTGGTCGGTGTCATCGCGGGCGGGTTGCTGCTGGTCAACGTCCCGCTGCTGGTCGCGTTGCTGATCGGCCTGGTCGTGGGGCTCCCGCTGGGCCTGCTCCTGTTCCGCCCGCTGAACGCGCGCGTGACCGCCGGACTCGCCCGCCGCAACGAAAAGCGTGCCCGTGTCCGTGCGGAACTGCGTTCGCAGCTGCGTGGCGACCGAGCGGACGGGACGGCGTGAGCAGGCTGCACAGCCGGAGCTGGGTCCGCGAGGCCGTCCGCATCATCGAGGCCGACGCGAACCGCAGCGCCGACACCCACCTGCACGTCTTCCCGCTGCCCGCGGACTGGGGCATCGACCTCTACCTGAAGGACGAGTCCGTCCACCCGACCGGCTCGCTCAAGCACCGGCTCGCCCGCTCACTGTTCCTGTACGGCCTGGTGAACGGCCAGATCGGGCAGAACACCGTGCTCGTCGAGGCCTCCAGCGGCTCGACGGCGGTTTCGGAGGCGTACTTCGCGCGGATGCTCGGGCTGCGGTTCATCACCGTGGTGCCGCGGAGCACCTCGCCGGAGAAGATCGCGCTCATCGAGTTCTACGGCGGCGAGTGTCACTACGTCGACCGCGCGCCCGACATGTACCCGGAGGCCGAGAGGCTCGCTTCGGAGTGCAACGGCCACTACCTCGACCAATTCACCTACGCCGAACGCGCGACGGACTGGCGTGGGAACAACAACATCGCCGAGTCGGTGTACGCGCAGATGCAGTCAGAACGGCACCCCATACCGACCTGGATCGTGGTCGGCGCCGGAACGGGCGGGACGAGCGCGACCTTCGGCCGCTACGTGCGCTACAAGCGGCACACCACGAAGATCGCCGTCGTCGACCCGGAGAACTCGTCGTTCTTCGGCGCCTGGGAAACCGGCGCACTCGACTACGCGACCGGCATGCCGTCGCGGATCGAGGGCATCGGGCGGCCACGCGTCGAGCCGTCTTTCGTGCCCGGCGTGATCGACGAGATGCTGCAAGTACCCGACGCCGGTTCGCTGGCGGCCATCCGGCTGCTGCGCGAGCACACCGGGCACTGGGCGGGCGGCTCGACCGGCACGAACCTCTTCGGCGCGTTCACGCTGATCTCGCGGATGATTTCGGAAGGCCAGGCGGGCAGCGTCGTCACACTGCTGTGCGACGGCGGTGAGCGGTACGCGAACACGTACTACAACGACGAGTGGCTGGCACAGAAGAACCTCGACATCGCTCCGTACCAGGAGATGTACCGGGAATTCCTGGTGAGCGGGAAGTTCGCTCCGGAGGTCTGACGGGCTTGTACCTCAGACGCGCGGGATCACGAAAAGAGCAAGGGACCTTTGCTATCGCCTAGGCCACAGGTTGTGGGTGGCAGGTCTCGCGGCAGGCACGGGTAGTGGGCCGAAGCGGAAAATTCAAGGAATGAACGGTCCGTTCAGTGCTCCCGCTCGCCTGAGCCTCCACGCGGGCTCACGGGGCGCCCCGACCGGAGGCTCCCGACCGGACGCGCCCGACCGGAGGCGCCCCGACCGGCCTGACCGGTCCTTTCGCGCCGCACCGTGTGGATTTCGGGTCATCTGACGCGTCGAGATCCACACGGTCGCGCCACAAAGGTCCAGTGACAGCTCGCTAGACGGAGAGGGCGACCGCGGTCAGGATCGCCCACCCCAGCATGGCGAGACCGGTGTCCCGCAGCGCCGGGATCAGTGCCCGCCCCTGTTGGCCGCCGCCGACGGCCTTGACCGACTTCAGCAGCAGCGGCGCGGTCACCAGGCCCAGCAGCGCCCACGGGGTCACGAAGGCGAGCAGCACACTGACGACGTACGGCACCGCGACCAGCGCCAGGTAAAGCCGCCGGGTCCCCTTGTCGCCGATCCGCGTGGCGAGTGTGCGCTTGCCGGACTCGATGTCGGTCGGGATGTCGCGGAGGTTGTTGGCGGTCAGCACACCGGTCGAGAACGAGCCGACGGCGACCGCGCAGCCCAGCGCCGTCCAGCTGACCTGTCCGGCTTGGACGTACACCGTGCCCAGCACGCCGGCGAGCCCGAAGAAGACGAAGACCGCGATCTCGCCGAAACCGTAGTAGCCGTAAGGCTTCTTGCCGCCGGTGTAGAACCAGGCGCCGAGGATGCAGACGGCGCCCATGGCCAGCAGCCACCAGAGCCCGCTGATCGCGACGAGCACGAGCCCGAGGATCCCCGCGAGCCCGAGGGCCGCGAGAGCGGCGAAGAGCACGGCTTTCGGCTTCGCGACTCCGGAGCCGACCAGTCGCAGCGGGCCGACGCGGTTTTCGTCGGTGCCGCGGATGCCGTCGGAGTAGTCGTTGGCGTAGTTGACGCCGACGATCAGGGCCAGTGAGACGAGCAGCGCGAGCAGCGAGCGCGACCACGAGAAGTCGTCCAGCGCGACCGCCGCGCCGACTCCGGCGACCACCGGCGCCACCGCGTTGGGCAGCGTCCGCGGGCGCGCCCCTTCGATCCATTCACCAGCAGTCGCCATACCGCCATTCTGGCCCTGGTGCCTACCCGCTGGTATGCGGGGCTCATCACTCGCTCGCGGTGCCGAGCCACCGCGAGCGAGTGATGAATCGCTACTTCAGATCTTTGATGGTGTCTTCGAGCGTCCAGGTGAGTGTGCCGCTGTTCGGAACGGCGGTTTCCGGTTCGTCCGCCAGCGCGGGTCCGGCCAAAGCGACCAGTCCCATCGTGACGGCGGTGCAGGCCAATACTGTGCGTGTCCAGCGCGTCATGCCTAAGACGTAAACCCGCGGGTAATGATCATGTCAACAACGTCCCGGTAATCGGTGGAGAATTCACGACCTTCGTAGGAGGTTTCGGACAGCCGTCCTATCGACCTTTCCGGGGCCTCGCAACGGTAGTTCTTCGGTGAATTCGACCCGCTTCGGAGCGGCCGCCGCACCGGCCTCGTCACGGCACGCGGCACGCAGGGAATCGACGTCGCAACCAGCGCCGACGACGAGTGCGACGACCGCCTCGCCCCACTCGGGATCGGGTACTCCGACCACGCAGGCGTCCCGGATTCCGGGCTGTGCGGTCAGAATCCGTTCGACCGCCGCCGCAGCCACCTTCACCCCGCCGGTGTTGATCATGTCGTCGATCCGGCCGAGGATCTCCAGCCGCCCATCCGGTGACAGCCTGCCGCGATCGGAAGTACGGAACCGGCCACCCGCGAAGGCGTCGGCGGTCAGGCCGGGTCGCAGTCGGTAGCCGTGCGCGAGTATGTCACCCGTGATACACACCCGCTCGTCTTCAAGTTCGACGTGTACTCCATCCAGTGGGACGCCGTCGTAGACACAGCCGCTGGCGGTCTCGCTCATGCCGTACGCGGGGACGATCTTCACGCCCGCTTCGGCCGCGCGCTCCCGGAGTTCCGTGGTCGTCGCCGCGGCGCCGACGATGATCGCATCGAACGCGCGGGCCGCGGCCAGCCCCGGCCCGCCCGCGTCGAGCAGGCGGCCGAGCTGGGTCGGCACGAGCGCGGTGTAGCGCGGCCCGTCCAGCGCGAGGAGCGGTGCGGCGGCCGCTGCGAAGTCGTCCGGCCGGAAACCGGCGGCGTGCAGCAGCGCGGGCGTCGTCCCGGCCAGCAGCGACCGGACGAGTACCTGCAACCCGCCGATGTACTGCGCCGGCGTCGCGAGCAGCCAATGCCCGGGCCCGCCGAGGCGCGCGTGGGTGGCGTGCGCCGACGCGGCCAGCGCGGCGGCCGAGAGCAGGACGCCCTTGGGTTCGCCGGTGGATCCCGAGGTGGCGATGATCACCGCCGTCCCCGGCTCGGCCGGGCGTGTCGGCTCCATCGCGTCGCGCAGGGCCTCGGACGCGTAGGGGAGGACGGCCGGGCCGCCCCCGAGCGCCTCGGCCAGTGCCTCGGTCAGCTCGGTGATCGACTCCGGACTCCCGTCCACCCCTACCGCACGCATCCCGCCAGCCTACGACCGCGTTTAGTCCTCTGGTTGCGATCGTTGCGCACGCAACTACCGCAACCAGAG
>NZ_JBFBBY010000293.1:0-4670 GCF_040682875.1 Amycolatopsis sp. NPDC051071
CCTTCCTTGCGCCTAACGCAAGGAAGGGGGCCTTCCTGTACTTCAGGGGAGCTTGGCCGCCAAGCCGTCGAGGACGCACTCCAGGCCGCCCGCGAAGTCGGAGTCGTTGATTTCGCCTGGCTTCCGGTTTCTCTGCGCCGCGTACAGCTTCTTCAACCGCGAGTGGTTCCGCACGGCCTCCTCGGCGGCAGGCCACAGCTGTTCTTTCCAGACCTGCTCGTTCTGTCCACCGCGCCTGAGCGCGGTGAGCCACGCGGCCTCGCTGGTGGCGCGTCCGACGACGTAGGCCATGACCGTGTTGAACGCCAGATCGGCGTCCTCCAGCGAGAATCCGGCGTCCTCGAACAGCGCGAGCGCCGCTTCCGACAGCTTCAGGACGTTCGGCCCCAGATACGCGACACCCGCCTCGCCGAGCAGCGACCCGATCCAGGGATGGCGGAGGAAAACCGACCTCAGGTCGTGCGCGAACCGCGTCGCCGCCGCGCGCCACGGGCCCGTCGCCGGTAGCGCGACTTCGCCGTAGACCTCGTCGACGACGAGTTCGACCAGTTCGTCCTTGCTGGCCACGTGGGTGTACATCGAGGTGGCGGCAGCGTCGAGCCGGATCCCGAGCTTCCGCATGCTCAGCGCCTCGATGCCTTCGGCGTCGAGCAGTTCGATGGCCGCGGAAACGATCTGCTCCCGGCTCAGCGACGGCTGATCGCGTTGTCGTTTCGGCGGTCGCGCCCACACCGACGGAAATTTCTGCGCCATCCGAACAGTGTACGGCCTAGCGCACACCCATCTTTATCCGTACAGTGTTCAGTATGCCGAACACTGTACGGAACGAATTCGACCACGCCCACTGGCAAGCCAGGCTCGACGAACTGCGGGCCGAACACCACGTGCCGGGTGCGACCCTCGCCGTGCTGACCGGGGGCGAGATCCACGAACTGGCGAGCGGGGTGCTGCACCGGGGGACCGGAGTCGAGGCGACCACGGATTCGGTCTTCCAGCTCGGTTCGATCGCGAAGGTCTACACGGCCGCACTGGTGCTGGGACTCGCCGAGGAAGGACGGCTGGACCTCGACGTGCCGGTGATCGAGGTGCTGCCGGAGTTCGCGACCGTCGATCCCGAGGCGACGAAGACGATCACCACCCGGCAACTGCTCAGCCACACCAGCGGGCTGACCTGCGACTTCATTGAGGACACCGGCCGCGGCGACGACTGTCTCGCCAAATACGTCGAAGCGGCGAGGGGAGTGGCGCTCGACTGCCCGCCAGGGTCGGCCGCGTCCTACAGCAGCGTCGGCTACAACGTGCTCGGCCGGATCGTCGAGGTACTCACCGGTCTGACCTGGGACGACGCCCTGCGGGAACGGATCGCCGGCCCGCTGGGACTCACCGAGACGATGACGCTGCCTGAGGAGGCACTGCGGTTCCGTGTCGCGATGGGACATCTCGGGCAGGATCCGGAGCCGACCGAGGCCTGGGATCTCCTGCCGCGTTCGGCCGGGCCGTTCGGCCGCGTCCTCGCCACCGCCGGCGACGTCGTCCGGTTCGCGCGGATGCTGCTCGACGGCAACGCGGTCGACGGGTCCCGGGTGCTCGCCGAGGAGACGGTGGCCGCGATGCGGCATCGCGAGGTCGAAGTACCGGACAAGTGGACACTCGGTTCCGACGGCTGGGGCCTTGGCCTCTCGATCCACGACTGGGACGGCGTTCCCGGCTTCGGCCACAACGGATCGTCGATCGGCCAGCGGTCCTACCTGCGGGTGGTTCCGGGAGCCGGGATGGCCTTCGCACTGCTCACCAACCACGGCACGACGGACAGGCTCTACACCACGCTGTCGCGTGAACTCCTCGGCGAGCTCGCCGGAGTCCGAGTCCCGGCCGAGTTCGCTCCGCCGCTGTCGCCGCCTTCGGTGGACGTCGCGCCTTTCGCGGGCACGTACCGGCGCGAAGGCGTCATCATCACCGTGACCGAGACGGACGGGAAGCTGCGTTTCGTCTACGAATTCGCCGACGCGATCAAGGACATCGCCCCGCCGATCGAGGCGGAACTGGTGCCGGTTTCGGACCACGTCTTCGCCGGGACGAACCCGATGTCCGGCGACGACTGGATGCCGGTGCTGTTCTCGAAACTGCCCGACGGCACCGAGTACTGCTACACCAGCATGCGAGTCGCGCCGAAGATCGCGTAGCTACTTCTTGGCCGTCTTCCGAACCCGACCACTAAGCCCTTCGAGGACGTCGACCGCTCAATACTGAAACTGTCGGTGCCTCCGGTTAAGGTCGGCGCAGTGACGAGAGGGGAGCACGGAACTTGGTGACAGGCAGGCAGTTCACCCGTCAGGAGCTGGCGCTGGATCCGGTGGAACTGGCCTCGCTGCTGCTCGGAGCGGTGATCGAAGCGACCGGGCCGTCCGGCACCGTCGCCGTCCGCCTGGTCGAGGTCGAGGCCTATCGCGGGCTCGATGACCCGGCGTCGCACTGCTACCGCGGTATGACCCCGCGCAATGAAGTCATGTGGGGGCCGGCGGGGTTTCTGTACGTGTACTTCGTCTACGGCATGCACTTCTGCGCCAACGTCGTCGGCACCGAAGACGGGCAGCCGGGAGCCGTGCTGCTGCGTGCCGGTGAAGTCGTGTCCGGCGCCGACATCGTGCGTGCGCGGAGGCCGTCCGCGCGAGGCAACGGCGAACTCGCCAAAGGACCGGCCATCCTCACCTCGGTGCTCGGCATCGCCAAGGCGGAGAACGGCGTCGATCTGACCGACCCCGCCTCACCCGTCCGGCTGTTCACCGGCGAACGCGTGCCGGAATCTGCCATCCGTACCGGTCCGCGCGTCGGTGTCGCGACGGCGATGGACACGCCGTGGCGGTTCTGGATCGACGGATCACCCGCCGTCTCCACCTATCGGCGCGGTGGCAAGCGACGGGCGGCGGCCCCCGGCCGATAGTCGGTTGACCTGGTGCGGGAGGATCTACAGGCGTGAGTGAGCACATCCTTGACGAGCTGACCTGGCGCGGCCTGATCGCGCAATCCACCGACGCCGACGCACTGCGGCGAGACCTCGACCAGGGACCCCTCACGCTCTATTGCGGATTCGACCCGACCGCGCCCAGCCTGCACGCCGGCAACCTCGTCCCGCTGCTGATGCTTTCGCGGTTCCAGCGCGCCGGGCACCGGCCCATCGTGCTGGCCGGCGGCGCCACCGGGATGATCGGCGACCCGCGCGACACCGGCGAGCGCACCCTCAACACCCTCGACACGGTCGCCGAATGGGCGGGTCGCATCCGTGGCCAGCTCGAACGGTTCGTCGACTTCGACGATTCGCCGACCGGCGCGGTCATCGAGAACAACCTGAACTGGACCGGGCAGCAGAGCGTGCTCGAGTTCCTACGCGACGTCGGCAAGCACTTCCCGGTCAACACCATGCTGAACCGGGAGACGGTGAAGCGGCGCCTCGAAACCGACGGTATGTCCTACACCGAGTTCAGCTACCTGCTGTTGCAGTCGCAGGACTACCTGCACCTGTACCGCGAGTACGGCTGCAAGCTGCAGGTCGGCGGCTCCGACCAGTGGGGCAACCTCGTTGGCGGCGTCGACCTGATCCGCCGGACCGACGGCGGGCACGCGCACGCGCTGACCGCCCCGCTGGTCACGGACGCCGAGGGCCGCAAGTTCGGGAAGTCCACCGGTGGCGGCAGTCTCTGGCTGGATCCGGAGATGACCTCGCCGTACGCGTGGTTCCAGTACTTCGTGAACGTCGCCGACGCTGACGTCGTCCGCTACCTGCGGATGTTCTCCTTCCTCGGGCAGGAGGAGATCGCGGCCCTCGCCGAGGACACCGAACAGCGGCCCCACCTGCGGGCGGCCCAAAAGAGGCTGGCCGAGGAGTTCACGACCCTGGTCCACGGCGAGGAGGCGACGCGGCAGGTCATCGCCGCCAGCCAGGCACTGTTCGGCAGGGGAGAGCTGCGTGACCTCGACTCGCCGACACTGGATGCCGCCATGGCCGAGGTCCCGAACGGCAAGGTTGACCCGAGCGGTGACTCGACGATCATCGACCTGCTGATCGCCGGCGGCCTCGTCGACAGCAAGGGCGCCGCGCGCCGCACCGTCAAGGAAGGCGGGGCGTACGTCAACAACACGAAGATCGCCGACGAGGAGTGGAAGCCGTCCGCGGAAGACGCTCTGCACGGCCGCTGGCTCGTGGTCCGCAAGGGCAAGCGCAACGTCGCTGGCGTGCGCATCGGGGGCTGATCCTGGCCGTCGGCCCGAAGCAGGGGGCTTGACCTGCGGAAACGCGGTTAAGGTACCCCCCTGTTTTGGGCCCTTTCCGGCCATGTAAAGTTCTCCAAGTCGCCAGGGAAACCGGGTGGCCGACCGGGACACGAACCAAGCTCTCACCTCAAGGTGATTGAGTGGGTGTCTCACCAAAAACTGCTAGGAATGACTGCTTCGGATAAGGCCGCGCTTCAGTGATACTGTTGCTCGGTGCGATTCGGGGTGTGTTGCTTGAGAACTCAACAGTGTGCTAGTGAACTAAGCCAGTAGAGCTTATTGTTTTTGAACCTCGTTTTGAGGTTCCTTTGAGTGCATTGAATTGCCTCGATCAAATTTGACATTGTTGGAGAGTTTGATCCTGGCTCAGGACGAACGCTGGCGGCGTGCTTAACACATGC
>NZ_JBFBBY010000294.1:0-4631 GCF_040682875.1 Amycolatopsis sp. NPDC051071
GGCGAGGTGAATCGGGCTGTTCCGAGTGATTCGGCCCTTCCGCCGCTCGACCCGTTCGACCCGAACCCCGACAAGCGGTACGAGGTTCCGGCGTCTGAGCCGAGGGAAGGGGGCCTTCACGCGACCCGGCAATGCTGGGCGGATCGCAAGTAGTCGACTACTTGCGATCCGCCGGGAAGTCACGGCACCGGCCGACCGGCGTGAACAGTAGGCCGACCACGGCGACGACTTCGAGCCCTGCCATCAGCCACAGTGTCTGCCGCACGCCGGCCGTCTCACCGAGGATCCCGCCGAGCAGGCCGCCGAGCGCGATCGCACCGAAGCTGAGCACGGACATGCTCGCGGTGACCCGGCCGAACAGCGCCGCCGGGACGTACCGCTGTTTGAAGGTGGCGTTGAGGACGTTCGACCCGACGACCCCGGCGCTCAGCGAGAACCCGGCGGCGACGAAGAACGCGAGGTCCCAGCCACCCTGCGCCAGCGGTCCCAGCAGCATCATCAGCGCGCCGAAGGCCTCGCAGAGCACGAAAGACCGCGCGGTGCCGACCTGCGCGGCGAGCTTGCCCGACAACATGGCGCCGAAAACCCCACCGGCGCCGACGAGTGCGAGCACGAGTCCGACGGCACCCGGCCCGACGCCGAGGTCGCGGGCGAGGAAGACGACTTCGATCGACTGGTAGCCCATGAGCGCCACGTTCGAAATCGCGCCGAAGACCGCGAACACACGCAGGTACCGGTCGTGGAGGACGAAAGCGAGGCCGTCGCGGATCTCGTCCCGCAGCCGCGACCGGGTCGTGACGACGCGTTCGGGCTCGCGGTACCGGATGGATCGCAGGCACAGCACGGAGATCCCGAAACTGACGGCGTCGGCGAGCACTCCGGTGACGGCGCCGAAACCCTGCGCCAGGAGCCCGGCGAGCCCGGGTCCGCCGATCTGTGCGACGGATTCGCTGCCCTGCAGCTTCTCGTTGGCCTCTTGGAGCTCCTCTTTGGCGACCAGCGAGGGCAGGTAAGCGCGGTAGGCGACGTTGAAGAACACCTTCGCGACGCCGCCCGCCAGCGCGACGACGAGCAACTGGGTCATCGTGAGCAGCCCGAACCACGCGGCGACCGGGACGCTCAGGAACACCAGCATCGAGAAGGTGTTGCACACCAGCATGATCGGCCGTTTCGGCCAGCGGTCGACCCAGGCACCGGCAGGCAGGCCGATGAGCAGCCACGGCAGCCAGGCGACCGCGGTCAGCAGCCCGACCGCGAACGTGCTCGCCCGCAGCGTGACCACGGCGACCAGCGGCAGCGCGACGACGGCGATGGAACTGCCCAGCACACTGGTCGTCTCGCCGGTCCACAGCAGCCGGAAATCGCGGGAGCGCAGCAATCCGCCGCGTTCGCGGGTGATCACGGCCGGGCCGGGACGGCTCGGGTGGAGAAGAACACCGGTTTGCGTTCCTGGCCGTCGTCCGGCTGCTCCCGGCCGCTGTACTCCTGGACCAGGGCCTGGATCCGGCCCTCGATCTCGGCCATTTCGGCGACCGAGAGCTTCATCCAGCTATCGGTGACGAAGGCGGCCCGATGCCACTCCTCCGGATAGTTCTCGCGTTCGGCGAACCATTGCCGCGCCATCGAGATCTGCCGTTCGAGGGCGAGGGATTCGGCGGCGGCCGCGACCGGGTCGTCCGGGAAATCCGACGGCGACCAGGAAACCGCGTACCCGACCCGGCGCCACCAGCGCTCGCGCCGGTCACGGGCGAGTTCGGGCGCCTCCTCGACCAGATCGCTGGCGGCCAGCACCTTCAGATGGTGACTGACGTTCCCGACGGCTTGCCCGGTCCGCTCGGCCAGTACGGACGCGGTGCACGGACCGTCGACGCGGAGGGCGTCGAGCAGGCGGCGCCGCAGCGGATGGGACATCGCGGCGAGCACCTTCGAATCGTGGACTTCACGCACTTCACGGTCGGCCATAACGCACAACAGTAGTTGCACAAGGTCTCTTGTGCAAGCGCTCTTGTGCACTGCTCCATTCGCGCTTGTAACCTGGTGGCATGGGTTTCTTCTCGTGGATCGTCTTCGGCGCCATCGCGGGCTGGCTGGCCAACATCGTGGTGGGCGGCCCGGACCGGCGGGGCGGCTGCCTGTTCAGCATCCTGATCGGCGTCCTCGGCGCGGCACTCGGCGGTTTCATCTACCGGATCGCGACGGGCACCGAGCAGTCCTTCGACTTCGACTTCCCCAGCTTCGGCGTCGCCATCCTGGGCTCGATCGTGCTGCTCGCCCTGCTGCGGCTGGTGCGCGGGCGCGATCGGCGGCCGCGTGATGCGCGGCCGCCCTATCGCCGGTGACAGTGGAGTAACCGTGGTAACGGTTTTCTCGCGACCGGTGATCACCGGTGTCCGACGAACTAAAGTGGGACTTTCGCTCAGTTCCAGCGGCCGTGGCCGGGTGCATATGCCGTCGGGGGGCATATGCACCCGTTCGCCCGCGCTTCGGCGATGACGGCGGCGGCACGGACGGGGTCGACGAGCGACGGCATCGGCGCCGCCGAAATGTCACTCTTCCAGGCTCGGAACAGTTCGGCGAGTCGCTCGCCTGCGGGGTCCGGACTGGCGGGCATGGGCGGGTCCTCAAAGTCGGCTATCGGCTCCAATCACCTAGAGTTATCGCCCTCTTCCACCTTCCGTTACCGGGATGTGGTCCCTCCCACCCGAGGCGGGGAAACCCTTCCGGGGGAGGCCACGCCCGGCCGTGGACAGGGCGGTAGCGTGGTGGCTCTTCATGCCCTGACCCCTGACACGAACTGCGGTGAACCCGACCAATGAGCGGCAACCGGCCGGAAGCCACTGGTAACCCACTCGCGCACGCCGTGAAGCTGGCACGTGAGACCGTTCCGCCAATGCACCCGGCCGGCAGGCCGTTCGTGTTCGGCGGTCTCGCCGCGACGCTGGTGCTGCGGAGGTTCTCCAAGCGCCTCGGCGTCGTCGGCGCACTCGCGACGGCCGCCACGGCCGCGTTCTTCCGTGAGCCGAAACGCGTTCCGCCCGCACAGCTCGGCCTCGCGGTCGCGTCGGCGGATGGCCTGGTCTCGCTGATCGAAGAGGCCGTACCGCCGCCCGAGCTGGGGTTGCCCGCCGAGCCGCGAACGCGGGTGAGCGTGTTCCTGTCGGTGTTCGACGTGCACGTCCAGAGGATCCCCGCGTCGGGTGTGATCGAACGGGTCGCCTACCGGCCCGGCAAGTTCCTGTCCGCGGACCTGGACAAGGCGAGCGAGGACAACGAGCGCAACTCCGTGCTCATGCGCACCGAAGACGGTCACGAGCTCGTCGTTGTGCAGATCGCCGGCCTGGTGGCGCGGCGCATCCTCTGCGAAATCCGCGAGGGCGACAAGGTCGGCGTCGGTTCGACGTACGGCATCATCCGCTTCGGCTCACGAGTCGACCTGTACCTGCCGCCGGGCAGCAAGGTCCTCGTCTCGAAGGGCCAGCGCACGATCGGCGGCGAGACCCCGATCGCCGAGCTGCCCTCGGCGCCGCACTCGGAAGGCTGATCCATGGTCCGCGTGACCACTCCCGGTGTCCGGCTGCTGCCGAACGCCATCACGGTGCTCGCCCTGTGCGCCGGTCTGTCGTCGGTGCAGTTCGCGCTGATCGGCAACTACCCGATGGCGATCGCGTCGATCGGGATCGCCGCGGTGCTCGACAGTCTCGACGGCCGGATCGCACGGCTGCTGGACGCGACGTCGAAAATGGGTCAGGAGCTCGACTCGCTGTCCGACGGCATCTCGTTCGGTGTCGCGCCCGCGCTGGTGCTGTACGTATGGCACGCCGAGGGTGAGCGGATCGGCTGGGTGGCGTCGCTGATCTTCGCGGTCTGCATGATCCTGCGGCTCGCGCGGTTCAACACGCTGATCGAAGACACCGAGCAGCCGCCGTACGCGGGCGAGTTCTTCGTCGGCGTCCCGGCGCCGGCCGGTGGTCTGCTGGCGATGCTGCCGCTGATCCTGGAGCTTCAGTTCGGGCAGGGCTGGTGGTCGCACCAGTACGTGGTGTGGGTGTGGACGATCGCCGTCGCCGCGTTGCTGATCAGCCGGATCCCGACGCTTTCACTGAAGACGGTGAAGGCGCCGGCGAAGGCGATCGCGCCACTGCTGGTCGGGGTGGGCCTGCTGGCCGCCGCGATCATCCAGTTCCCGCTGGTGGCGCTGGCGATCGCGCTGATCCTGTACCTGGCGCACATCCCGTACTCGATGTACCGGCAGCGCTGGCTGGCCAACCACCCGGAAGCCTGGATGGCGCCGCCGCGGGAACGCCGCGCGATCCGGCGGTCTTCGAGCCGCCGTCGTCTCGGCCTGCGCCCGCCGCTGCGGCGGGTGGTGGCCGGTGCCGCCCAGCGCGTCCGGCTGCAGCGCGGCGAACAGCACGTCGCGCGTGCTCCGCGCACCATCACGAACGAGAAGGACCGC
The DNA here is from genome assembly GCF_040682875.1 of Amycolatopsis sp. NPDC051071. NCBI lineage: Bacteria > Bacillati > Actinomycetota > Actinomycetes > Pseudonocardiales > Pseudonocardiaceae > Amycolatopsis > Amycolatopsis sp. NPDC051071. Next base: position 4,457 of record NZ_JBFBBY010000294.1, read on the forward strand.
GACAACGGCCGAGGCCCGCGTCGCCGCTCATGGCGCCGAATCGGCCTCCGGAAACGCTGATCGTCGCCGTGTTTTCAAGTACATGAAGGCCCCCTTGCTTGCGCTAGGCGCAAGGAAGGGGGCCTTCATGTACTTGGGGCCGCGAGCGATAGCAAAGGTCCCTTGCTATCGGACG
>NZ_JBFBBY010000295.1:0-4522 GCF_040682875.1 Amycolatopsis sp. NPDC051071
CTTCCCTCGGCTCAGCCGAAGAAACTCAACCTTCACACCTTCCCCAAGTACATGACGGCCCCCTTCCTTGCGCCTAGCGCAAGGAAGGGGGCCTTCATGTACTGGCGGGAAGCTCGGCTGAGCCGAGGGAAGGGGGCCTTCACGCGCCGTCGTCGTGGCTGGCGATGTTGCTGAGACCAGAGGTATTGCGGAGGGGCGGCGAGGGGAACGTCAAAGGTCCCTGAGTCCCCCACGACCACTTAGCCCTGGTCGGTCGGAACGCTCACCGCGTCGGTCACGAACACGAGTGTCTCGTTCGGCTCGATGCCGTTGCCGCCCTGGCCGTAGCCGAGGTCCGGCGGGATGATCAGCAGCCGCCGCGCGCCCTGCTTGATCCCTTCGAGGCCCTGGTCCCAGCCCTTGATGACCTTGCCGGCGCCGAGCGGCAGCTCGAACGGTTCGCCGCGGTCGAACGAGCTGTCCAGCTTCTGCTTGTTGGACCAGGTGACCAGCGAGTAGTTCATCTTCAGGTTCGCGCCTGCCTTGGCACCCTCACCGGTGCCGGGCTCGAGGTCCTTGGTGATGAGTTTCTTCGGCGGGTCGCAGTCGTCCGGGATGGTGATGGTCGGCGCCTCGCCGAACTTCCCGGTGGTCTTGACGTCGTCCGCGGTGCACTCCTTGCCCTTCGGGGCGGCCGGAGCCGACGACGACGCCGACGCGGGCGCCGCGCCGGAGGACGGCTGGGCGGACCCGGCGGTGTTCTGTTTCTCGCCACAGGCCGCCAGGGCGAGCACGCCCGCGCCGATGACCACGATCTTGCCGAATGTGCGCATGCGGCCGACCTTAGCCAAGACCCTCCAGCGCCGGAACAAGGTCACCGGTCTGCACTACGCCCATCCGACGGGTCGCCCTGGTCAGGGCCACATAAAGGTCGTTGAGCCCGCGTGGGGACCCGGCGACGACGTCGTCCGGCGCCACCAGCACGACCGAGTCGAACTCGAGCCCCTTCGCCCGCTCGACCGGCAGCACCGACACCCGGTCCCCCGACTCGCCGAGCGCCTCCGAGAGCGGATCGACCAGTGAAGCCGGGCACAGCACGGCGACCGTCCCACCGTCCACAGCGGACAGTTCGGCGTCGACGAGACCGGTTAGCTCGGCGGCGAGTTCCGCCGGTTCCACGGCGCGCAGCCACGGCTCAAAACCCGTCTCCCGCACCGAAACCGGCGCTTCGAGCGACGGGTCGACGTCGGCGAGCACCCGGGACGCGACGGCCATGATCTCCGCCGGGGTCCGGTAGTTCACGGTCAGTTCTTCGAGCTTCCAGCGGTCGGCGACGTACGGCGACAGCACTTCTCCCCACGACCGCGCGCCACCGGACGCGCCGGTCTGGGCGACGTCGCCGACCAGTGTCATCGACCGGTTCGGCGACCGGCGCATCAGCAGCCGCCAGTCCATCGCGGTCAGCTCCTGTGCCTCGTCGACGATCACATGCCCGAAGGTCCAGGTCCGGTCCTGCGCGGCCCGCTGCGCCGCGGTCATCTCACTGCGGCGCTGCTGGCGTTCGGCGAACAGTTCGGCGTCGAGGACGTCACCCACCCGCAGCAGCTCCTCGTCGATAATCTCCTCGTCCTGTTCGAGGATGTCGAGTACGCCTTCCGCGTACGCACGGTCTTCTCGCTCACGACGGGCGCGCTCGACGCGGGCGTCGGTGTCGTCCTCGCCCAGCAGCTCGGCGAGTTCGTCGAGCAGCGGGACGTCCGCCGGGCTCCAGTTCGCGTCGGTGGGGCTGTAAAGATGCTCACGATCGGTGTCCGACAAGGCTTTCCCGGACGCGCTCCGCAACCGTTCGCGGTCGGCGAACAGCTCGTCGAGCACCACTTCGGGGGTGAGCGTCGGCCACAGTCCGTCGAGCGCCGCGGCCACGTTCTTGTCGGCGGCGACCTCGGCGCGGATGTCCTGGACGTCGCGTGCGTCGAGCAGATCCTCCCCCAGCCTGCGGGCGGCTTGCCGGGTGAGCGCGTCGAGAAGGTCGGAAAGGAAGATCCGCCGGGCGAGGTTGTGCGGACGGCGTGACCGGCGGGCCCGCGTCCGCGCTTCGGTGCAGGTCTTGCGGTCGAGCATGAGGATCTCGCGCTCGAACTCGATCTCCAGCACCGGTTCGGGGACGCGCTGCCGGTCGCGGACGGCGTTGGCGAGCACGTCGGCCATCACCCGGCGGCCCTTGACCTCGGCGGCCTCGCGGGTGACCGACCCGTCGGCGTTCAGGCCGGGGTACAGCTGGCCGACGGTGGCCAGCAGCACGCCGGTCTCACCCAGCGACGGCAGGACCTGCCCGATGTAGCGGAGGAACGTGCTGTTCGGCCCGACCACCAGTACGCCGCGGGTGGTGAGCTGCTGGCGGTGCGTGTAGAGCAGGTACGCCGCGCGGTGCAGCGCGACCGCGGTCTTGCCGGTGCCCGGCCCGCCCTGGACCACGAGGACGCCGTTCGGCGACGCGCGGATGATGCGGTCCTGCTCGGCCTGGATGGTGGCGACGATGTCGCTCATCTCACCGGTGCGGCGGCGTTCGAGCGCGGCCAGCAACACGGCCTCACCCGCCAGCCCGAGGTCCTGGCCCTGGTCGGCGGCGGAGAGGTCGAGGATCTCGTCGTCGACGCCGACGACCTTCCGGCTCAGCGACCGGATGTGCCTGCGGCGGCGGACACCCTCGGGAGAGGCGGCGGTGGCGAGGTAGAAGGGCCGCGCGACCGGCGCGCGCCAGTCGACGAGCAGCGGGCGGTACTCGTCGTCCTCGTCGAACAGTCCGAGCCGCCCGATGTAGGTGGTCTCTTCGGCGTGATCGGGAAGGAAGTCGAGGCGGCCGAAGCACAGGCCCTGCTCGACGGAACTCAGCTGGGACAGCCTGTCGGTGTACAGCGTCGTGGCGACGTCGCGTTCGGTACGCGCCTGCGGGGTACCGCCGGTCTGGCGCAGCGTTTGGTCGAGCCTGCGCTGCGCGTCGACGCGTTCGGCGTCGAGCTTGCGGTAGAGGGTGGTGACGTACTCCTGCTCGAACGCGACGTCCTGCTCGGTCGCGTCGAGTTCCCGGTCCGGGGACACGGACAAAAGCAGCCTGCTTTCGGAGGTGGGACAAGGGGCCGAATGGATTACAACGGCGCCCGCCATCATCTCATTCCCTCGTTTTCACCCGGATCAGGAGGAAGGCCAGCAGCGAAAGACCGGTGGCGGCACTCGCCCAGACGAGGTTCTCGTGGAGCAGGACGGCGAAGGTGGCCGCGACACCGGCGATGGATTGCGCGACGAAACCGCACAGCGCGACGGCGTAGGCGCCTTGTCCGGGAACCGCGCTCACCGCGACGGCCATCCCGCTCGGGAAGAGTGCGGCCTGGCCGAACGTGATCCCGCAGTACAGCGCTATGAACGTCACGAGCGCGGCGGTGAGCGGGATCCCCGGCAGAAGCCACAAGACGACCGTCAACGCGCCGGCACCGGTCATGACCAGCGCACCCGCCCGCATCAGCCAGTGCGATCCCCTGCGGCTCGCCAGCCGGTTCACCAGCATCGCGCCGCCGAAGTAGGCCAGCCCGATCAGCAGCCCGACGTTGCCGTACTCCTCCACGCCGAGCCCGAAGTACCGTTGGAAGACGAACGGAGCGACCTCCTGAAGAAGCACGATCGTCGCGAACCCCAGGCCGGCCGCGATGGACGGCAGCAGGAACGCCCGCACGGTGAGGATCCGGAAGTAGATCCGGACCATGCCGGTCTTCTCGCCGCCGCCGCGGCCGGGGTCGAGTGAAAGCGTCAGCGTGCCGATGACGCAGATCACCCCGGCCGCCGTCAGTACGGCGAACCCGCCCTGCCAGTCGCCGATCAGCCCGCCGAGGAACTGCCCGCCGCCGAGTGCCGTGACGAACGCGATGGAGAGCACCGAAAGCCGTTTGGCGAGCGCGTCGCCGTCCCCAAGGTCCCGCGCGACGACGCGGGCGATGATGGCCGCGCCCCCGGCGCCGATCCCTTGCAGGGAACGGAGGATCAGCAGCCAGACGGGCGAGGTGTTCGCGATCAGCACCGCACTGGCGACGACGAACAACCCCAGCGCGGCCAGCATCGCGGCACGGCGGCCGTAGCGGTCGGCCGCCCGGCCCCACAGGACCACCGGTGCCGCTGCGCCGATGACGAACAGCGAGACCGACAACGCCGCGAAGCTGCGCGAGACCGCGAAGTCGTGCTCGATCGCGGGGAGGGAGGGGAGGTAGATCGTCGTCGCCATTTGCGCGGTGAAGACGACCAGGCAGGCGACCGCCATGGTCCGGCGCTCGGCCGCCCTGGTGAGCTCGGTGGTGGTTGTCACTTCACCGGACCGTACCGACGGGTAACCCGGCGGAGCAACGTGCGCCAACCCGTGGGAAGGGGGCTGGGCTGCCCCCAATGCCACATTGGGGACGTTGTGCTCGGCGCCGTTCGAGTCGACGAAGGCCTGGGCCTCGTCCGGGTCGGCCAGCTTCAGGTTCATCACATAGGACATCGAGTCCTCCGACGGGGC
>NZ_JBFBBY010000296.1:0-4373 GCF_040682875.1 Amycolatopsis sp. NPDC051071
GTTTTCTGCGGTAGAAGCCGGCTTTCCTTTGCGGCGTAACGTGGATGAGACCAGGCTCCCGGCACGGCCCGGGCCGCCTGGCCTCACCGCTTCGCCGCCCCGAACAGCGACTTGAAACAATTCTGCCCAGAGGGTCACCGTCGTCGCGACTCGAGTCATCCGTCCGGGACGGCATTGTTCCCTGAGCTGCGAATGAGTCAGCCAAACCGTTTCCATCCGGCTATTCGATGGTCTTCGGTGAAATACCCCTTCAGGACTACAAAAACCTCGGTCAGCAGCGGTTCAGCGCCACCCAATGATGCGAAGGGCGGCGAATAGATGGATCCAGCTCTGTACGCTTCCTTCGCGGCACGGAGGCGCGGTTGTTCCTGCGCCCGCCGAGACAATTTCGATTCGAGAGGTATTCATGCTGAAGAAGATCGGCTTCGTCACGGCCGCGATGGCGGCCGGAGCGGTTCTGACCCCCGGTCAGTGACTTGTGTGAGTGAATCCGGAGAACAGCGGCGCGCCCGTGAACTCGCTGCTCTGCGAGCCACGCATCGGCCGGTTCCGCGCGCGACGCCGAAACTCGAACGTGTCATCGAAATCAAGTTGCGCAGTGACGAGAACAAGACTCAAGGCCGTCCTTTGTGGAGTGCCGAATGGAGCCTTCGGGGGACGAACCTTGGCATCGAGCGCAGCGACGAGGACATCGCGGCGCTGGTGGAGAACGTCCTTGAGGACGCTCGGCTCCTGGCCGAGCACTATGCCGTGCGACTCGAGTGGTCCCTCGCCGACGAGGTGATCGAAGGGGGAGCCATGGCAGGTGTCACCTTGCCGGACTCCGTGTCGTGACAAGGGTTGGCTCCGTCAACCGCCTGACCAGGTGGTTTTTCGAGCCGGGGAACGGGCAAACGCAGAGTGACCCCGGCTGGTGTCCCGGGTCGGTGGTGAGTCGTGGTCCGATCTTCGCGCGGCCCACCTTACGTGGCCGGTTTCCCCGCTGCGCGCACGGGGAAGCCGGCCACTTCCACGATTTCCGCCTACCCGGTGCGCCCCCGCCACGAGACACCTGAAGGCCCCCTTCCTTGGGCCTAGCAAGGAAGGGGGCCTTCAGGTGTTTCTAGTGGATCAAGTTGTTCATCGACGGTCGTACGTGTCGTGGTCTCCGTCCCAATCGGTCACGGCGGCGATCGCGCTCACTTCGTGGGTGACGGCACCGTCTTCGTCGGCCGCGGTGTACCACTTGTGATAGCCGGTGTACTCGGGCTTGGCGACAGCCTTGACACCTTCGGATTCCGCTCCGTCAGGACCTGCCGAGAGATCGTCGGCCTCGTACACCGCGTGATTGTCGCCGGCGTGGCTGAGGACATGCGACGAGGTCGCACCGTCCTCGTCCGCGGTCTTGGTGGACTCGGCGTAGATGACGTGGTGGTTGTCCCGGACAGGGTGGTGGTCTCGGACAGGGCGGGACTCTCGGACCGGGAGGGTGGTCGCGGGATGACGTGTGGCCGACGAACCGTCATTGTCGGTATGAGCGACCGGACGCTTCCCATGGGAATAGGTCGGGCGGCCGGGTTTCTCGTCGACGTTCCAGTCGTGGTTCGTGTTCCAGTCGGACTCCTCGTGGTGCAGCACGGCGGCACCCATGGGGCCGGCCAGAACCGCGTTCTCCTCCGTCCACCGATTTCCGTGGTGATCGTAACCCGAATTACTGTGGATCGTCCCGGCGCCACCGATACCGGCGTAGGTCGCCGACGTCTCGGAGGAACCGGCTGTGCCGGGGCCGCCGTACGAGTCGGCTGACGCGATGCCGACGGAGACGAGGGAGAGCGGGATGACGGCCGCTGCCGCGAGCGCCAGGCGGCGCAATTCAGTCATGATTGTTGTGATCCTTTCCGAGCTGGTGATACCTGACAGGAAATTGAGTCACGAGAATCGACTCCGGGCCGGAAGTCCGCCCGCTCAAGCACATTACCCGGATCTAACATGAGCAAAAGGAGGGGCGAGTCATCACACCCGTTCGGTACCTTCGTCAGGTGGATCTTCCAGGGTGATTCAACCCAACGGCGGTACGGTCGTGATTCGCGCTGTTGTCCTTGTGTGTCAACAATGTTCACCAGCGCGCGTCATGCTGTCATACGCGCGCTCATCATCGGCGAGTTTGAGGATCGCCGTTGAAAGGGGTGTTTCGTGCCGGCCTTACGGCAAGAAGAATCGTCGACGCGAATGGCGTCATGAAGGGCATTGCCGCCCTGCGATGAATGAGTGCCGAGCACTGGGGTTCGAGGGCTCAAGACGCTGTCGAACCGGGCTCGAGTCGGCCGGCGCTGCCGGCGGAAGAGCGTCCCGGCGCTGCTCGTGCCGGGACGCTCCTCCCGCTGAATTCCGCCCGGCTGACGCTTTCGTGTCAGATCCCAGCGCCATGAGTGGGCTTTCCAGCTGGCTTCGACGTTAGCCGACTGGCCTCCGCATAAGAAGCGGTGCACAGTCGTGACATTCTTAAGAGTGTCTTTTTATCGATGGCGAATTTGAATGGTTACCCCTGTGTGCTGTTGTCCAAACGGCACCGATGGGGTGAACGTTGCGTGGGCTGGGCCTGGCCTCTTGTATTGAGAGGTGAGTAAAAGTCAGCCATGCTGAGGAACTCGCGACCTCGATAGGGTGTTCTGGACACGCAGGGTGTTCACCTATGCCCACAGGTGCCGAAGAGCTTCACGCGAACTTCACGTTTGTTTCGCCGGAACCACTTCCAGTGTACACGGTGCGAAATTGCGGTCTTGAGTAAGGAACGGCGTCCGGTCGCCTTATTCGGGGAGAGGGTTCACCATGGTTCGAGTTGAAGCAGGAACCAGAGGAGTACGACATGAGTAGTCAACTGACGCGGGCATTGGCCATTCTCGTCACCGCGGCGTCCGTGACGCTGGCGGGTGCGGGTGTCGCCGCCGCGGGCGGTCCCGGTGGTAACGGGTCCTCCAGTACCACCAGTGTGGCCGCGGAAGTGCAGACGATGCGCGACACGTTGGCCTCGGGTGCGGACAGCGGCGACGTGTCGGGGACGCAGGCCACCCTCGGCAGGCTCGACCCGGTGCTCACCGAATTGGCACAGGGTGAGCGGTACACGATCCAGGCGGAGGCGAAGGACAGTGCTGTCACCGCGAAGCAGGAGAACGCCACCGCGAAACAGGGCGTCGACGAACTGGCGACGAACGGGGCACCCCGGGCCGGGCTGCCGCCGGTGTCGGCTTTGCTCAACGCGTTGCTGCAACGACTGCTGATCAGCTTGTCATCGCTGGTGAACGACCTCCTTGGTGGGCTGACCGTCCCGGTCGCTTAGCGCGACCGGACCCCGGACGGGGTGCCCCGGCGAAGGCCTGGTGCGGGACCTCTCTCCTGCATCAGGCCTTCGTTGTGCTGAGGGCCGGTCAGCCGAGCTGGGGAATGTCGTTCGGGAAGCTCAATGGAAATTCGTACAGGCCGCGCGCCGTGCGACCACCACCGAGCCAGCCGTGGAAGAAGATGTGCCCGTCCACCACGTCGGCCCCGCCGGGCGCGTCGACCTTGCCGCCGAGAAGATCGGTCGAAAGGAACGGGACATCGGCCTTCACGAACGGCCCGTTCAGCGCGGGGGCGGAGGCATAACCCGTGTGATAGCCAGAACTCTTAAAGGTGTCGGCCGAGTAGAAGAGCAGATAGCGGCCGGGGGTCTTCACCACCGACGGAGCCTCGACGACCGCCTTCTCGGAAGTGAGGTCGGCGCGCAGGAGTTCGATCCGCGGACCGGTCGGTGTCCGGCCGTCAGGGAGCATCTTCTGTGACCAGATCGCCGCGGGCGGACCCGTGGCCGCGCCGTCGCTCTTGTAGAGCAGGTATCGCGTGCCGTCGGCGTCCACAAAGGTCTGTGGGTCGATGTCACCGCCGTCGCCCGGCACGCAGACCAGGGGCGCGTCGCCGACAGGGGTGTACGGACCTTCGGCCTTGGCAGCGGAAGCGGTGCCGATGCACATTCTCCCACTGGAGACGGTGGCCGCGGAGAAGTAGAGCAGATAGGTGCTGTCCGGGAGCTGGGTCACGTCAGGTGCCCAAAATCCACCGTCGGTTTTGGCCCACTTCGGGACGGACGCGAGAGCATCACCGATGACACGCCATGGGCCCTCCGGTGCCGGAGCGCCGGCGACGGGCACCTTCACCGCACCGGTACGCGTGGAAAACGCGAAGTAGCCGGAGCCGATCTTGATGACATCGGGGTCCGGGAAGTCCTGTTCGAGAAGAAGCCGAGGAGCGACGGCGGCCGACGCCGGAGGGCAGTTCGCGAGTGTCACAAGGCCGATGACGGCGACTGTCAGCAGGCGAATCTTGTTCTTCATAACCGTCTCTCTCGCACGACACGCGAA
>NZ_JBFBBY010000297.1:0-4306 GCF_040682875.1 Amycolatopsis sp. NPDC051071
CTTCCCTCGGCTGAGCCGAGGGAAGGGGTCCTTCACGCGCCGTCACCGTCGCCGTGGCTGATGCCGTCGCCGTGGCCGCCGTGGCCGCCGCCGTTATCGCCGTGGCCGCCGTGGCCATCGCCATCGCCGCCACCATCGCCATCATCGCCGTAGCCGCCGTCGCCACCATCGCCGTGGCCGCCGTGGCCGCCGTGGCCGTCGCCATCGCCGCCGTCGCCACCATCGCCGTCGCCGCCGTGGCCGTCGCCATCGCCGCCGTGGCCGTGGCCGTGGCCGTCGCCACCATCGCCGTCGCCGTCGCCGTCGCCGCCACCATCGCCGTGGCCGCCGTGGCCATCGCCATCGCCGCCGTGGCCGCCGTCGCCACCATCGCCGTGGCCGTCGTGGCTGATGCTGCCGAGGCCAGCGGTGCTGTCCCAAGTTCGCTCTCGCGCGTGAAGGCCCCCTGTCAGGAAAGGGTCTTTCAGGACAAATTTTGTCCTGAAAGACCCTTTCATGACATTTAACGGGCCGGTGTCAGCCCGCGTAGTCGGGAAGCCGCTTCGCGACCTCCGCCGGTGACGGCATCGCCGCGATCTCGTCGGCGAGTGCCCGTGCCGCCGCACGGACGGCTTCGTCGGCCAGCACCTTCCGCGAGGTTTCGAAAATGGCTTCCTCGGTGGCATTTCCACCGATCAACTGTCCGCCAACCCCGGCCGCGACGACGGCTTCGGCGTTCGTGAACTGATCCGCTCCTTGCGGGAGGACCAGTTGCGGCAGCCCTTCGCCGAAGGCGCCGAGCGTCGTCCCACTCCCGCCGTGGTGGACGACGAGGTCCACCTGCGGCAGCAGTTCGGCCTGCGGCACCCATGCCTCGACCCGGACGTTCCCCGGAACGTCGCCGAGTTGCGCCGGATCCACCGCGGGCCCCGCCGCGACCAAGACGTCCGCGTCGAGCCGGGCCAAGGCCCGGATCGCTCGTTTCAGCACATCTTCGTCACCGAAGGCCGTGCCCAGGGTGAGGTAGACCAGCGGACGGCTCTTGTCGCGCCCCAGCACGCCGTCCGGGAGGTCGCCCGGTTCGGCCCAGCCGACAGGACGCAACGGGATCCTGTTCGCCTTGGCCAGGAAATCGGGCGCTTGCACCGATTCCGGGCAGATGTCGATGACCGCGTCGCCGAAGGAAGGCAGGGTCCCGCCGTCAAAACCGACCTCCGCCGAGTATTCCGCTAAGCGAGCGGCTATGACGTCGTTGACCTCGCCCGGTGAAACCCGGCCGAAGCCGTGGCCGATCGCGGGGATCCCGGTGAGGCGGGCGGCGATGGCGCCACCCATGTTGCCGGTTTCGTAGACGACCAGATCCGGCCGGTGCCGCTCGAACAACGGTGTCAGGTCGGCGACGAACCGCCGGGGCAGCACGTTTCCGAACACTTCACCGATAACGGGATAAAACGCCTCGGGTGGCTCGTCGCCGGAACGCGGCCGGGCGTCCGGCCCGAACACCGACGTGAAGGCCTCGCGCATACCGAATCCAGCGCTTTCCGTGGCCAAACCCGCCTTTTCGACAACCGGAAGCATCTCGTCTCCGGTGGCGAAAAGGACGTCGTGCCCGGCGTCGCGCGCGGCGACGGCGAGCGGTAGTAGGGGATAGAGATGACCGTGACTGACCAGAGAAGTAAAGATCAACCGCACCTTCTCCAACGTACCCGTAGGCTGACTCGGTGACGACTTCCTTGACCCCGATTCTCAGGGATCAGGCGTTCCGCTGGATCGCCGACGATCCGGACGACGATTCCCGCGTCGAACTGCAGAACGTCCTCGCCCGCGCGATGGGCGGCGAGGCCGGTGCCGCCGACGAACTCGCGGACCGGATGGCTGGCCCGCTCGAATTCGGCACCGCCGGCCTGCGTGGCCCGGTGCGGGCGGGTCCCAACGGGATGAACGTCGCGGTCGTGACCCGCACTACCGCCGGTGTCGCCCAGTGGCTGGCCGCGCAGGGACACGCGGGCGGCGTCGTGGTGGTCGGCCGCGACGCGCGGCACGGTTCGGAAGCCTTCGCCACTGCCGCCGCCGAAGTGCTGACGGCCGCCGGTTTCGCGGTGAAGGTACTGCCGGGACCGTTGCCCACCCCGGTACTCGCGTTCGCCGTACTGGAACTCGGCGCGGTCGCCGGTATCCAGATCACCGCGTCGCACAATCCCCCGGCCGACAACGGGTACAAGCTCTACGACGCGACCGGCGGCCAGATCGTCCCGCCTTCGGACGGCCTGATCGAACGCGCCATCGAAGCCGCGCCCGCCGCGATCGGCGTCCCCCGCGAACCGGGCGCCGAAGTGCTGGGCGACGAACTCCGCGACGCCTACCTCGCCAAGGTCGCGCTCCTGCCGCGCGGCCAGGAACGCGCGGTCAAGGTCGCCGCGACGGCACTGCACGGCGTCGGCGCGGACACCCTGCGCGTGGCGTTCGAGCGCGCCGGCTTCACCGATCTACATGTCGTCGCCGAACAGGCGACCCCGGATCCCGACTTCCCGACGGTCGCGTTCCCGAACCCGGAAGAGCCCGGCGCGACGGACCTTCTGCTGGCGCTGGCGTCCGAAGTGAACGCCGATCTGGCGATCGCGCTCGACCCCGACGCCGACCGGTGCGCGCTGGGCGTCCGCGAACGGGACGGCTACTGGCGGATGCTGCGTGGCGACGAAACCGGTGTCCTGCTCGGCTGGCACGTTCTGTCCACTGTGGACGCCGTCGACCCGCTCGTGGCCACGACGATCGTGTCGTCGTCGATGCTCGGCGAGGTCGCGAAGGAGTTCGGCGCGCGCTACGCGGAGACGTTGACCGGCTTCAAGTGGCTGGTGCGCGCGGGTGACGGCCTGGTGTTCGCCTACGAAGAGGCACTCGGCCTCTGTGTGAACCCCGATTTCGTGCGGGACAAGGACGGCATCTCGGCCGCCGTACTCGCCGCGGGTCTCACCGCTTCGCTGCGCGCGGCGGGCCGCGGGCCACTGGACGTCCTCGACGAACTGGCCGTCCGGCACGGGGTGCATGTGACGGATCAAGTCTCGCTGCGTGTCACCGACCTTTCGGTGCGGGAGAAACTGATGGCGGGCCTGCGTGCCACACCACCCACGTCCGCCGGCGGCGCCGACGTCACAATGGAGGACCTCCTGCCCGACGCCGACGTCCTCCGCCTGACCGGCGATGGCCTGCGCGTGGTGATCAGACCGTCCGGGACCGAGCCGAAGCTGAAGGCGTACCTGCAGGTGAAACAGCCGGTCACCGGCGACCTCGCCGAGGCCCGCGCCACCGCCGCCAAGCGGCTCGCCGCACTCCGGTCCGACATCGAGTCCCGCCTGACCTGACAATCGGCCCATGGCTCAGCTGCTGATCGTTCACCACACGCCGTCGCCCTCGACGCAGGCGATGTTCGAAGCCGTGCTTTCCGGCGCGAACCATCCGGACGTCGAGGGCGTCGACGTCGTGCGGCGTCCCGCGCTGGGCGCGACCGTGCCCGACGTCCTGGCCGCCGACGGCTACCTGCTCGGCACGCCGGCGAACCTCGGTTACATGTCGGGGGCACTGAAGCATTTCTTCGACACGATCTATTACCCGTGCCTGGACGCCACCCGGGGACGGCCGTTCGGTTTCTTTGTACACGGCAACAACGACACCGCGGGCACCGTGCGCGGCATCGAGAGCATCACGACCGGCCTCGGCTGGGAACGCGCGGCGTCGCCCGTGCTCGTCACCGGCGACCCCGCCAAACCCGACCTGGAGGCCTGCTTTGAACTCGGCGGCACCCTCGCGGCCACCCTCATGCCTTGACCCCACCCCCGCGTTTAGTCCTCTAGTTGCGATCCTTCTCGCCTCGCCGCGCTACGCCTCGACCTCGCCGCCGGGTAGGTGGCCAGGGCGAAGTCGTGACTCGCGTGCTTAAGCACGTAACTCGCGTGCTTAAAGCCGGAACTCACGTGCTTGAACAGGTAACTCGCGTGCCTGAACTCGTAACTCGCGTGCTTGAGCACGTAACTTGCGTGCCTGAACACGTAACTCGCGTGCCTGGATCCCAACTCGGTGTGCGGGGTCTGAGCACGCGAGATCCGGCTTTAAGCACGCAAGTTATGGGCTTGTGCACGCGGGGTCTGGGTCTGGGCACGCGAGTGCGGTGCCGCGCCGGCCAGGCACCATCTCGCCCGAGGCGCCACCTCGCCTTTCGCCGTAAGTACATGAAGGCCCCCTTCCTGTACCTAGGCGCAAGGAAGGGGGCCTTCATGTACTTCAGGCGGGGCGGGGCGGCGCCGGAAAGTGCCCCCGGCACCGCAAGTAGTCC
>NZ_JBFBBY010000298.1:0-4271 GCF_040682875.1 Amycolatopsis sp. NPDC051071
CCGAGTACGACCCGGTACGAGGCCGAAGGGCCCACACCACCAGGAACCACCTGGATCACGAACCCCATCGAACAGATTTGCCAGACACGCCCTAGGTCGTGTCATCTCGCGCCCGCCGTCACCTCCACCGGAGAGACGGCGGGCGCGTGTCGTCCGATCACCTTCCGGCCGTAGGCGATGGCGGGCAGTTCGACCCATCGGCGCAGCACGCAGGCGAAGGCCAGTGCGACGGCCGTGGTCACCGCCGCCTTGGCGAGACCGCTGGGCAGCAGCCAGCCCGACACCCCGGCGGCCGCGGTCTGAGCGAGGTAGAGGGCGTACGAGCGGTCGCCGACGAACGTCAGCGGCTTACTCGACAGCAGAGCGCGGACCGGGCCCGGCGAGACGACGGCCACGAGCAGCAGCGCCGAACCCGCCGCGTAGACCGGGACCACGAACTGCCAGTGGCCGCCGAGCGCCTTGGCCAGCGGCCCCACCGAAAACTGGAACACGACGAATCCACAGCCGATCACCGTCGCGACGGCGGGCCTGGTCAGCGGCCGGAAGAGCGCGAACCCGCGCGGATGGTGCAGCAGCATCGCCAGCAGGCAGCCGATCACCAGCGAGCAGTAGTGCACCGAAAGGCTCGCCCAGGTGTGCGACGGCGCCAGCGGCAACGCGAACAGCGTCACGCCGAGCACCGCCGAGGCCCCGAACAGCAGGCGCAGCGCCGTCTTCCCGCTTCGCGCGAACGACGTCAGCACCAGCAGTGCCGGCCACACGACGTAGAACTTCTCCTCCACCCCGAGCGACCACGACGTCGGATACGGCGTGTTGAAGTCGACGAGTTCGTTGCCGAAGACGAGGTAGTACGGCATGGCGTCGGCGAGCCTGCTGCTCTGGTACGTCCCGCCGATGGTCACCGCGACCGTCGTCAGCGCCAGTAGCAGGAAGTACACCGGCAAGATCCGGAAGACGCGGCGGAGGTAGAACTCACGCAGTGAGATCCGGCCACCGCGGTCTTCTTCACGCAGGGCCAAGGTCGTGATCAGGAATCCCGACAGCACGAAGAACAACTGCACGGCGATCCAGCCCTGCAGGCGATCCGTGGCGGGCCCGCCGTAGTGGAAGAACACGACGGCCACCGCGGCGAGCGCGCGGACGCCGGTGAGCCCGGGGAACCAGGACGAGGCCAGGTAGCCGGAGTGGCTGAGCGGCTGCCACCAGGCGCGGCGCGGGAGAACGGACGACATGGTCCGTAGATTCGGGCCCCGACGCTGAACCGAAGCTTAAGGAAGCTGAAGACGTCTTCAGCTTCGCGGGTCCGCCAACGGCAACTGGACGACGAGCCGGGCGCCGCCGTCGTACTCGGCGACCTCGGCGGTGCCGCCGTGGGCACGGGCGATGTCGGCGACGATCGCCAGCCCAAGCCCGGCGCCACCGTCGTCGCGCGCACGCCCGTCGTCCAGGCGCACGAACCGGTCGAACACCCGCTCGCGATCCTCGGCGGGAATCCCCTGGCCGTCGTCCGTGACCGTCAGCACGCCGAATCCGTCCACAGTGGACGCCGACACGACGACGCCGGTACGGGCGTGGCGTTGCGCGTTGTCCACGAGGTTGCGAAGCAGGCGTTCCAGCCGTCCCCGATTGCCGAGTACCACCGGCGAACCCTCGATCTCCGACCGCACTCCCCGACGTCCGGAAAGACCGGATTCGACGACTTCGGACAGTCGCACCGGTGTGAGCCGCTCCGGCGCCGAGTTGTCCAGTTTGCCGAGCAGCACGAGGTCGGCGACGAGATCCTGCAGCCGGGTGATGTCGAGGAGTGCGTTTCCGCAGGCTTCACGCCAGTCCAGCCGGTCCGGATGCGCGAGCAGGACCTCCAGTTGTGTCCGCAGGGAGGCCAGCGGCGTGCGGAGTTCATGCGACGCGTCCGAGGTGAACCTGCTTTGCCTTGTCACGGCGGTGTCGAGGCGCGCGAGCATCGTGTTCATCGTCCCCGCGAGCTTCGCGATCTCGTCACGGCTGTCCGGCGCCGGGACCCGGCGGGAAAGGTCGTGCGCGCCGATTTCCGCGACCTCGGAACGGATGGCCTCGACCGGGCGCAGCGAACGGCGTACCGCGAGCCACGCGATCGCGCCGATCAGTAGCGCGATCACCGGAACACCGGTCAGCAATGTCATCCGCACCGAATCGAGCGCCGCTTGCCCGGCGTCGTCGACCCGCGCGGCACCGTAGACCGAGTACTTGCTGTCCCCGCTCGTTTCCGCCATGACGTGCACGCGGAGACCCTCGTCCTCAACGTGGTCCCCGAGCACCGGAGCACATCCGCCGGACTCTCGAAGGGAGAGGTCGATGTCGTACGGTTCGAGGGTCTTCACGTGATCCCCACGCTGAAATCGGCCTTCGGGTACGAGCGAACCGGACCGGAGCCCGGGACACGAAGCGGCCCGCTTGCCGTCACGGTCGGCCACCTCGTAAATGGAGTCCCGCACAAGCCACCACAGATCGGCCGGTTTGGCGCCGGTGTTCAGCACCTGGACGATCGCCGCCGCCCGTGCCCGCGCCACCTGCGCCGCACCGTCCTCCAGCCTGCTCTGCGCGTCGATGACGAGCCAGACCGAAACGGCGCCGAGTGCGACGGCCGAGGCCGCGAACGCCGTCAGCGCGACCCGGAACCGGGTCGACTTCGTGAGCCTAGGCACCGGGGGCCACCACGTGGTATCCGGCACCGCGGACCGTCCGGATCGTCTCGGCGCCGAACGGCAGGTCGATCTTGCGGCGCAGCGCGCTCATATGGACCTCCACCAGATTCGCCGTCGCCGACGCCGCGAAATCCCAGAGGTTCTCCAGCAGTTCGGCCTTGGTCACCACCTCGCCCTGACGTTTCATCAGGTAGGCCAGCAGCGCGAACTCCTTGGTGGTCAACGAAATCTCGGCGGTACCGCGGCGGCAGCCGTGACTCGCCTGGTCGAGTTCGAGATCGCCGAGCCGCAACGTCCCCGGCCGGGTCGCTCCCCCGCGCCGGATCAGCGCACGCAACCGGGAAAGCAGGACGCCGTAGGAGAACGGCTTCGGCAGGAAGTCGTCGGCGCCGGTGTCCAGTGCCTCGATCTCGTCGTCCTCGCCGTCTTTCGCGGTCAACATGAGGATCGGGGTGGAGTCGCCGCGCTCGCGCAGCTTGCGGCAGACGCGGTAGCCGTTGAGGCCCGGCAGCATGATGTCGAGGATCATCGCCGAATACGGGTGTTCCCCCGCGTACCAGAGCGCGTCCCGGCCGTTGTGCGCGACGTCGACGGCGTAGCCTTCGGCGCTCAGCCCGGCGCACAGTGACTCGGCCAGCCGCCGCTCGTCCTCCACGAGCAAGATCCTCATCCGCTCACGATCCCATACGGCCGGGCACAAATGCCCTCGTGGCGGCGTGGACCCGCTGTCACCATCCGGTCATGCCCGCCAACCGCCTCCGCGGAGCGCTTCTCGTGGCGCTCGCTATCTCGGCCCTCGCAGGTTGCTCCGCCGAACCCGAGCCCCCGCCGAATTACCGTCTCCAAGGGGACGCGTGCACCGCGGTGAATCCGGCGGAGTTCGAAGCGCTCACCCGCGGCACGCCGACGAAAACGCCGAGCAAGCTCATCACGGGTCTCGACGGCGGGAACTGCGAGATGGAATTCGACGGCTCCGGCGGCTACGCCAAGCTGACGACTTTCATCGCCATCCACAACACGGGCGAACCCGGCGCCAAGGCCATGTACGACGACTTCCGGGCGAACGACGGCAAGCGGTCCGGCCCCGGCACGGACCTCACCGTGGTCGACGTCGAGGGCCTGGGATCGGCGGCGTACCTGTACCGGCAGCACGACGACACGAAGCCCTGGACGGTGAAGGAACTCTGGCTCTACAAGTACGACGTCCGGCACGGCTCGCTGGTGCTCACCGTCACCGGCAGCGGTTACGCCCGGGAGACCGACGGCTGGCCTGCCGCCGAAGAGGAATTGAAAGCCAAGGTCCGGAAGAGCGTCGACGACACCATGAAGGCGCTCAAGCCCTCGTGAGTGATCCGGATCGTTCTAGTGAAGGGTGTTTCAGGTACCTACGGCGGGTGAGCTGGGTAGCGGCCGGTCCTTGGAGGACTTCTTGAGGAACCCAGAGTTCCTCAAGGTGCCTCTCGCCCGTCCCGGACGGCCGTCACGAGCCCCAGCAGCACCACCAGTCACCACGGCGGCGCGTGAAGGACCCCTTCCCTCGGCTCAGCCGAAGAAACTCGACCTTCACACCTTCCCCAGTACAGGAAG
>NZ_JBFBBY010000299.1:0-4212 GCF_040682875.1 Amycolatopsis sp. NPDC051071
CATGATGGCCCCCTTCCTTGCGCCTAGCGCAAGGAAGGGGGCCTTCATGTACTTACGCCGCGTTTAGTCCTCTACTTGCGGGCGCACGCTGGGTGTCGCTAGTGCTTGGCGGCGTGGCCTTCGGAGCTCCAGACCACGTACGCCTCGTCGGCGTCGGTGGTCATGGCCTCGATGAACTTTTCGTTGTCGAAGCCGGGCAGTGTTTGCAGCCGCTCGATCAGCGCGTCGGCGGCGGGGTCGCCGCTGGGGATCGCGGTGCCCTTCCCGCCGGCGCCGGCGAGCATGAAGAAGACGTCTTCTTTCCACGGGCCTTCAGGGATCACTCTGACCACCACCGCGGACAGCTCTGACCACGTGACGGCTTCTTCGCTGCCGTCCGCGAGCTGGCGCCGCACTCCGGTGTCATCGACGCTGACGGTCCGGGATTGTGCGTTGGGCGACTCGTGGGACAACCGGTTCTCCCTGTCTTCGGCGTTCCGTTTACGGTACTCGGCCGTGTTCCAGACCACTCAGGCCGGGGCGGCGGCGTCGAGGCGGCGCAGCGCGTCGCGGGCGACCTTCGGGTCGGTGGTCGGCCAGAACGGCGGCAGCGAGGCACGCAGGAATCCGCCGTAGCGGGCGGTGGCCAGCCGCGAATCCAGGATCGCCACCACCCCGCGGTCACTCGTCGAGCGGTGCAGCCGTCCGGTGCCCTGCGCGAGCAGGAGCGCGGCGTGCGTGGCCGCGACACTGAGGAAACCGTTGCCGCCCCTGGCCTCCACGGCACGTTGCCGGGCGGACGAGACCGGGTCGTCGGGGCGCGGGAACGGGATGCGGTCGACCACGACGAGCTGGAGCGACGGGCCGGGCACGTCGACGCCCTGCCACAGCGACAGAGTGCCGAACAGGCAGGTGCGCACGTCTTCGGAGAACTTCTGCACCAGCAGGCCGGTGGAATCGTCGCCCTGGCAGAGGATCGGCAGGTCGAGCCGCTCCCGCATCTCCTCGGTGGCCTGTTTGGCGGCGCGCATCGAGGAGAACAGGCCGAGTGTGCGCCCGCCCGCGGCCTCGATGAGCTCGGCCAGTTCGTCCATGGTCGAAGGCTGCAGCCCGTCCCGGCCCGGCGGCGGCAGATGTTTGGCCAGGTACAGGATGCCGTTGCGCTTGTGGTCGAACGGCGAACCGACGTCGAGGCCGGTCCACTTCGGGCCATCGGCGTCGTCGGTGTCGGCCGGGGCCGCCTTGTCGGTCGCGGCACCCGGCGCCTTCTCGACCCTGGCGCCGCCCGGTGGGAGACCCCACTGCCGGGCCATGGTGTCGAACGTGCCGCCCAGTGTCAGTGTCGCGGACGTGAGAACGGTCGTGTGCTGGTTGAAGACGCGCTCGCGCAGCAGGCCTGCCACCCCGAGCGGGGCGACCTTCAGCGCGGGCGGTCGCGGATTGGTGGAGAAGCGGTCCCCGGTCAGCCAGACGACGTCGCGCTGATGTGCCTTGTCGTCGTCGAAGGCTTCGAGAAGCCGGACGGCGGTGTCGTGGACCTCTTCGAGCAGCGACCGGGCCAGTTTGCGGGCCGTGGCCCCTTCGACCTCTTCCTTCCGGTCCTTGCCGAGTGCGGTGACGCACCGGTGCGCGGCGTCGCGGACCGCCGGGATCGCGCCGGTGAGGGCCTGCGGCAGTGAGTCCATCCGGCCCGACGGCAGGTCGTCGAGGATCAGGGCCAGCCCGTCGCTCGCCTCCAGCAACTGATCGGCCACCTCGTCGTCGACCAGTTTCCCGCAGCGCCGGGCCGCGGCGGAAACCATGCCGCTGGTCAGTTCGCCGGTCGCCACGGACGTCACGCGATCGACAAGGTCGTGCGCCTCGTCGATGATCACCAGATCGTGGTCGGGCAGGACCTGGTAGCCCTGCAGCGCGTCGATCGCCAGCAGCGCGTGATTGGTGACGACGACGTCGGCCTTGCCTGCCTCAGCACGTGCCTGTTCGGCGAAGCAGTCGGTGCCGATGGGGCAGCGAGAAACACCCAGGCATTCCCTCGCTGTCACGGAGACCTGGCGCCAGGCCTGGTCCGTGACGCCGGGGACCAGTTCGTCGCGGTCGCCGGTCTCGGTGTCGGACGACCATTCCCGCAGCCGCGTGACCTCCTTGCCCAGCCGGGAGACCGCGAACGGGTCGAACAGCTGCTGGTCCTCCGGCTCGTCCGGCGCGCCGGAATCGAGCCGGTGGAGGCAGAGATAGTTGCGACGGCCCTTGAGAATCGCGAAAGTGGGCTCGCGGCCGAGTGGCTTCTTCAGCGCCTTCGCGAGCCGGGGGAGATCGCGGTCGACGAGCTGGCGCTGCAGCGCGATGGTGGCCGTCGAGACCACCACCGTCGCCTCCTTCTCGACCGCGTGCCGGATCGCGGGAACGAGGTAGGCCAACGACTTCCCGGTACCGGTGCCCGCCTGCACGGCCAGGTGCTCGCCGGTGCGGATGGCGCGACCGACCGCGTCCGCCATCTGCACCTGGCCCTCGCGCTCGGCACCACCCACGGACTCGACCGCGTGGGTCAGGAGTTCGAGGACACCGGGGAAATCAGCACGGGTGGGCACGGGACAAGACGATAGCCGGGCTCACCGTCAAGATCGCCCGCACGGTGTCATGAAAGGGTCTTTCAAGACATTTCTCGTCTTGAAAGACCCTTTCATGACATCCGGGAGGGCGGTGAAAGGACCGGTCACGCGTCCTTGCCGAGACGGGAAACCAGTGCCCAGGTGCCCGGAAGCAGCGCCGCCGCGACGGCGATCTTCAGCGCGTCCCCGATGAGGAACGGGACGACGCCCTTCCCGAGCGCGGTCGACAGGCTGTACCCGGTCGAAGCCATCAGCCACGGCACGCCGATCGAGTAGATGACGAGGTTGCCGAGCACCATCGTGCCCGCGGTGCGCAGCGGCGTACGGTCGCCGCCGCGGCCGGCGAGCGCGCCCACCAGTGCACCGGCGAAGACGAACCCGACGATGTAGCCGGCGCTCGGGCCGAACAGGCCGGACGAGCCGCTCTGGAACCAACCGAAGCCCGCCGCGCCGACGGCGAGGTACAGCGCCATCGACAGCGCGCCGCGCTTCCAGCCGAGCGCCGCGCCGACCAGCAGGGCGGCGAACGTCTGGCCGGTCATCGGCACCGGCGAGCCCGGAACGGGGATCATGATCTGCGCGGCCGCGCCGGTCAGGACGGCACCACCGGCGACCAGGATCGCGTCACGGACCAGTGCGCCGGGAACGAGGTCGGCGAGGACCGCACGACGGTCGGCCACAGACAGCGAAGACACTCAGACCTCCTATGAGTACACAAATGTGAACCGAGGTTAACGCCAGACGCCGGGTCGCGGACCGAATGTCGGCCACCTCACGGTCATCGCCGGTCCACTCGTCCGGGTGGCGTGACCCTGCGCCGGTCAGTGCCTTGCTGGAAGCTGCCAGCATGACGAAACCCAAGACGGCGCGGCGACTGCTGTCGGTGACGATGCTGACCGGAGCGCTGGTGGCGGGAGGTACGGCGTCGGCGTCGGCCGAAGCGGCGCCCGCGACGGCGTCGGCGTCGGTCGGATCGCTCGACGTGGAGGTCGGCGACGAGCACGTCGTCACGGGCGATCTCGCGCCGTGCGACGTCGACGGGCCCTTGACCGCGAAGGCGCGCGGCGGGTTCATCGGTGACTTCGCGCGGTTCGCCGGTGGCGACTCGTCCTGCGGCCGCACCGGCGCGGTGGCGGTCGGCGAGGCGTCCGGACGGCGGTTCGAGACCACCGTGCTCAAGCAGTTCGGCGGCCCGGTCATCGGGGTCCGCATGTTCAAGGCGAAGTGCAGCACCACCAAGGACGGCAGCCTCGGCTACATCGAGTTCGGCGACGTCAGCGGGTTCACGCTGCCGGAGAACGTTCCGCAGAACTACCGGCTGACCATCGCCGGCGAGAAGGGCGGGGCCGCGCTGGCGTCGCTCACGGTCAACGAGACCGTCACGCCGACACCGGCCGACGGGAGCCTCGTGACGCATATGTTGCACATCAAGCTGTTCCCGCAGGGTGGCGGACCGGCGAAGGGCGACATCTACCTCGGGACCGCGCGCTGCGATCCGTATGGCAAGAAAAAGCCCGCCTGAGCCGCCGTGCGGTCCGCTCCGGTCCGCTCCGGTCCCGGCCCCTGCCCCTGCCCCGGATGTCATGAGGGGTCCCCATAGGACACTTTTTGTCCTATGGGGACC
>NZ_JBFBBY010000300.1:0-4171 GCF_040682875.1 Amycolatopsis sp. NPDC051071
GCCCCCTTCCCTCGGCTCAGTCGAGGGAAGGGGGCCTTCACGCGCGTTCGGGGTTTTCAGGGCAGGGGACTTTGTGTTACAAAGTAGCCATCGACTTTGTAGTTCAGAGTGCTTGAGGAGGGAGAGTCAGGATGGACGCGTTCAGTCTGGAGGGGCTGGCGAAGCGCTTCGGTGACGTCCTCGCCGTCGACGACGTCAGTGTGCGGGTCGCGCCAGGGGAGGTGGTGGCGCTGCTCGGGCCGAACGGCGCGGGCAAGTCGACCACCATCGACATGTTGCTGGGCCTGACCCGGCCGGACGCCGGTCAGGTTCGGGTCGCCGGGCTCAGCGCGGCCGAGGCGATGGACCGCGGCCTGGTCGGCGCGATGGCGCAGAACGGGACGCTGCTCAGGGACGCGACGGTCGCCGAACTCGTCGGCCTGTTCGCCTCCCTGCACCGGGATCCGCTGCCGATCCGGGAGGTGCTGAAGCGCGCCGGCGTCACCGAGTACGCGAACCGCCGCTGCGGGAAGCTTTCCGGCGGCGAGCAGCAGCGGGTGCGATTCGCGCTCGCGCTGGTCGGTGATCCGGACCTGCTGGTGCTCGACGAGCCGACCGCGGCCATGGACGTCGACGGGCGTCGCCGGTTCTGGGCGTCGATGCGCGAGTACACCGAGACAGGCCGGACAGTCCTCTTCGCGACGCACTACCTCGCCGAGGCCGAGGACTACGCCGACCGCGTTGTGCTGATGCGGCACGGTCAGGTCGTCGCGGACGGACCGGTCGGCGAGGTGCGGGCCGCGGTCGCCGGGCGCGTCCTGCGTGCCGTCGTCCCGGATGCCACCGAAGCGGCACTCGCCGCGCTGCCCGGGGTGTCCCGCGCGGTGCTGCGGGCCGGGCACGCGGAGCTGAGCTGCGCCGATTCCGACGCCGCCATCCGCGGTCTGCTGCGTGAGTTCCCACTCGCCGCGAACATCGAAATCACCGCTGTGGGACTGGAAGAAGCGTTCATCGCGCTGACCGCCGACGCAGCTGAAGGAGCTTTGCGATGAACATGAGTTACCTCGCGCTGGAGATCAAGCGCATCGTCCGCAGTCCGCAGTTCGCGATCTTCACCATCGGCATGCCGCTCGCGATGTTCTTGTTGTTCGGCGGGATCTTCGGCGCCCGCGAGCTCGCTCCCGGCGTCTCGACCGCGACGGTGACCATGGTCAACATGGCCGCGTACGGCGTCATGACCGCCGCGCTGTTCACCGGTACCCGCGTCGCCACCGAACGCACCGACGGCTGGCAGCGCACCTTGCGGCTCACGCCGATGCGCGCACCCGGCTACCTGATGGTGAAGGTATCGGCGGGGTTGTTCGTCGCGCTGCCCGTGCTGCTGGTGATCTTCGCGGCCGGGATGGTCCGCGGCATCCGGCTCGAAACCGGCCAATGGCTGACGATCTTCGGCGCGCTGTGGCTCGGCGCGCTGCCGTTCGCGGTACTGGGGCTGATGATCGGCCTGTTCGGCAAGGGGGACACCGTCCAGGCGGTGACCGGTGCGCTGATGCTGCCGCTGGGTATGTTCGGCGGGCTGTGGATCCCGCTGCAGGTCCTGCCCGGCTGGATGAACACCGCCGGGCACCTCATGCCGACGTACTGGCTCGGCGAGATCGGCCGCGCGCCGGTGCTGGGTGGCTCGGGTCTGCTGACCGCGGTCCTGGTGCTCGCGGCGTGGCTGGTGGTACCCGCTCTCGTGGTGATGGCGCGGTTCCGGCTTGACACGGCCAGGCTGTGAGCGCGTGTTAGTTTTCCGAGGTGGCGGAGGATGAGCGGGCCGTGCCCGAGCAGGACGACGACTCGCGGCCGATGACACCCGAGGAGTCGCTCGCGCTCATCGCCCGGCAGTCGGCGGAGACCCGGCGCGAGATCGGGCCGAATCCGGCCGTGCTGCTCGCGGTCTGGGGCCTGGTGTGGCTGATCGGTTTCGGGCTCGTCTTCCTTTCCGCGCCGCCGACCTCCCTGATGCCGTTGTGGACGGCCTCGGTCATCACGATCGTGGCCTTCGCCGGAGCCATGGCGTACTCGGCGTTCTACGGCATCCGGGCAGGCCGCGGCGTCCGCGGTCCTTCGCGACTCGTCGGGGCGATGTACGGCTGGAGCTGGATGATCGCGTTCGGCGGGCTGACCGTCGTGAACGCCGGCCTCGTCGCCCACGGTCTCGATCCCGGCCTTATCCCGTTGCTGTGGTCCGGCACGTCGCTGATGCTCACCGGCCTGATGTACCTGGCGGGCGGGATGCTGTGGCAGAGCAAACTGCAGTACGGCCTCGGCGCGTGGATCATCCTGTGCGGCGCGGCGAGCGTGCTCGCGGGCGGACCGCACAACTTCCTCGTGCTGAGCCTGGCGGGCGGTGGGGGATTCCTGGTGGCGTCGCTGGTCTTCCTGGTGCGGTCGCGATGAGCGAAGACGGGCTGCCGCAGCTCGATCCGGTGATCCACGCGCAGGCGCGGCTGCGCGTCACCGTGGCGCTGTCGAGCCTCGGGTCCGGGGACAGCATCACTTTCCCGCGCCTGCAACAGCTTCTGGACATGACGCCGGGCAACCTCTCGACGCATCTGCGGAAACTGGAGGACGCCGGCTACGTCGGCATCACCAAGGCGTTCGAACATCGCACGCCGGTGACGCTGGTCGAGCTGACCACCCGTGGCCGGGCGGCGTTCGAGGAGTACACGCGGGCACTGCATCGGCTTCTCGAGGTGCCGGGCGATGGGCGGGGTTGACCGGTGGGTCATCCACCTCGACATGGACGCGTTCTACGCCTCCTGTGAACAGCTGACCCGGCCGACGCTGGCCGGACGTCCGGTGCTGGTCGGCGG
Organism: Amycolatopsis sp. NPDC051071; assembly: GCF_040682875.1. Lineage (NCBI taxonomy): Bacteria > Bacillati > Actinomycetota > Actinomycetes > Pseudonocardiales > Pseudonocardiaceae > Amycolatopsis > Amycolatopsis sp. NPDC051071. Next base: position 2,841 of record NZ_JBFBBY010000300.1, read on the forward strand.
CGCCGGCCCGCGAGGCGTGGTCGCCGGGGCGAGTTATCAGGCGCGGGCGCACGGGATCCGCTCGGCGATGCCGATGTCGCAAGCCCGGCGGTTGTTGCCGCCCAACGGGGTCATCGTGGCACCGCGGTTCAAACTGTACGAACTGCTGAGCACCCGGGTGTTCGACCTCGTCGCCCAGTACGCGCCCGTCCTCGAACGGATCTCGCTGGACGAGGCCTTCGCCGAACCCCCTTCGCTGGCGGGTGCTTCCTCCGCTCAGGTACGGGAGTTCGGCGCCCGCCTGCGTGAACACATCCGTACCGAAGTCGGGCTGGTGGCGTCGATCGGGGCGGCGTCGGGGAAGCAGGTCGCCAAGGTCGCCTCGGACGAGGCGAAGCCGGACGGACTGCTCGTCGTCGACCAAGGCACCGAACGCGACTTCCTCGCGCCGTTGCCGACCAGGGCGCTGTGGGGGATCGGCCCGGTGGCGGAAGGGAAACTGCGGGCGATCGGGGTACGGACGCTGGGGCAGCTCACCGCGCTGTCCGACGCCGACGCGGTGTTCACTTTGGGCAGTGTGGTCGGCCGTGACCTGCGGCGCCTCGCCACCGGCGTCGACGACCGGCCGGTGTCCGACCGCGCGGAACTCAAACAGGTCAGCGCGGAAACCACCTTCGACCGGGACCTGATCGACCTGGCCAGCCTGCGGCGCGAGGTCCGCGATCTCGCCGTCCACGCGCACAAACGGCTGGTGAACGCCGAACGGGTCGCGCGGACGGTGGTGGTGAAACTGCGGGACACCGCGTTCAGCACGGTGACACGTTCGGAGACGATGGCCTCGCCGACCGACGAATTCGACCAGCTGGCCTCGATGGCGGAGCGGCTGCTGCTCGATCCGGCGGAGTTCGGCGGCGTGCGGCTGGCTGGCGTCGCGTTCTCCGGGCTTTCGGTGCCGCATCAGGATCCGCTGTTCACCTTGTCCGTCCCCGCCTCGGCAGCCTTGGAGACGTCGGTTTCCCGGGCGCCCGCCCCGGTGGCGCCCTCGACCGGCTGGCGGCCGGGGGACGACGTGGTGCACGAGGAACACGGGAGCGGCTGGGTGCAGGGCGCCGGGCACGGGCGGGTGACCGTGCGGTTCGAGACGTTGGCCAGCGGCCCCGGGGTGGCGCGGACCTTCACGCAGGAGGACCCCGCCCTGCGGCGCGGGGACCAGGCCGACTGCCTGGCGTGACCCCTCGCCCGCCCGCGTTTAGTCCTCTAAGCAGGTTGCCGGAAGTTGTGTCTGTAACCCACGTGAACCCCCTGTGAGCGTGAAGAAACCTCGTCGGGTTGGATCGAGTTACCACACCAGA
>NZ_JBFBBY010000301.1:0-4002 GCF_040682875.1 Amycolatopsis sp. NPDC051071
GTGATTTGGGTCGTTCTAACGACCCAAATCACTCACGACCCACGCCCCCGCCCTACGGGAACGTCAGCACGACCTTCCCCCGGCCGTGCCCCGTCTCGATCTCCCGGTGCGCTGCCGCGGCCTCGGTGAACGGGTACGTCCGCCGCACCAGGAACCGCAGGTCTCCCTTGACGTACAGCGAAGCCAGCATCCTCAGCCGCTCCGCCGACCGCGTCCCGGTGACCACCCGCGCTCCGGCCCCCGGAGCGTGTTCGTGCTCGACGAGGGTGAGCACGCGGTCCGGGTCCCCGACCAGCTCCAGCGAGAGATCGAACGCCACCCCGCCCGCGCCGTCGAGTGCCGCGTCGACTCCGGACGCCGCGAGGGCGCGTACCCGGTCGGCGAGACCGTCGCCGTAGACCACCGGTTCGGCGCCGAGGGAACGGACGTAGTCCTGATTCACCTCACTCGCCGTACCGATGACCTTCACCCCGCGCAACGCGGCGAGCTGCACGGCGGCGGTCCCCACCGCGCCTGCCGCGCCGTGGACCAGCAGCGTTTCCCCGCCGGCGATCCGCAGGGAGTCCAGGGCCAGGTACGCCGTCTGCGTCCCGGCCGTGAAGCCACCCGCGACCTCCCACGGCATCTCCGGCGGCTTCGGCGTGACGTTCTCCGCGGGCACCACGATGTACTCGGCGTACGCCTGCACGGCCGTGAACCCGAGCACCTCGGTCCCCGCGACGAGGCCGGTAACCCCGGAACCGGCCTCGTCGACGACCCCGGCGAACTCGTTCCCCGGGACACGCGGCCAACGCAATTCGATCCCCGCGGGTTCCCAGCCCGCCCGCACGGCCGCGTCGTACGGCTGCACCCCCGCCGCCTTCACCCGCACCCGGACCTCTCCCGCCCCGGCGTGCGGCTCTTCCAGCTCCATCACCCGGAGTACCTCCGGGCCACCGGCTTCCGTGAACGCGGCCGCTTTCATGCTGTTCCTCCAGTTTGTTCCCCGCTGTCGGAGCCCACTCTGGTATCTCCACTTAACTGGAGGTCAAGAGTTGTCGGTGCGACGCTCTAAGCTGCCGACGTGACGAGCTACCGCATCTCCAGGGCAAGCGCTTCCGACGCGGGCCGGTTGACCGCGCTGATGCATGAATCCAGCGCCTACCAAGGGGAGTACGCGCCGATTCTCGAGGGCTACCAGGTCACCGAGGACTACCTCGCCACCCACTCCGCGTTCGTCGCCCACGCGCAGCGGAACGTGGTCGGCTTCTACAGCCTCGTCGAGTACCCGGCCGAGCTGGACCTGCTGTTCGTCGCCGATTCCGCACAGGGCACCGGCATCGGGGCATGGCTGGTCGAGCATATGCTCGGCAGGGCCGCGGAGCTCGGCATGACCGAGATCCGCGTCGTCGCCCACCCGCCTGCCACCGGGTTCTACGAGCGGATGGGCGCGCGACGGGTCGGTGTCATGCCACCCCAGCCGCCGAAGATCACCTGGGAGCGCCCGGAACTGGTCTTCGACGTCGGCGGGTAACCATTCGGGGTGCAATCGGGCCACTTGCCGTAACGAGTGGCGGCGTTCGGGCGAAACATGGCCGCAAGGAGCCTGGAAGGGAGCGGGCCATGAGCAAGAACTACGGGTTCATGACCGTGTTGGCGGGGCTGAGCGCGCTCGCGCTCATCACGGTGGCGGCCGTCATGCGGTATCCGAACACCTCGGACGTCACGGCGGTGATCACCGCGTCGGGCACGGTGATCGGCACCGTGGTGGGCGCCTTCTTCGGCGTGAACGCGGCCTCCGCGGGACGCGTCAAGGCCGAAGAGAGCCGGGATCAAGCGACGGCGGCGCTGGTGAAAGTGGCCAGCAAGGCCGACGAGGACAGCGATGTCGCCAAAGCGGCGATGGAGGGGGTCGGCTGATAGTCCTCTGTGGACACTCAGCCGAGCGCGTCGAGGAGAGCGAGGTCCGGCGGCACGAGCGTGGTGGAAAGCACCAGCTCTCGCAAGAGGTTGTCGTTCAACGCGTTCCCGACCGGTTCGCCGACCTCTTCGCGCCGCAGGCCGTAGACGCCGCCCGCCGAAAGCCGCGCGCGGACGTCGATGACGACGTGCTCGACACGGCGGCTGGTCCAGGTCTCCTCGGGGCGGAGTTCGCCGAGTACCTCGGCCGTCTGCTGGCGGGACAGCGGCTGGGGATTGAGGTCGTGCAGTAGATAGCGCTGGCCGAACACGACCAGCACCAGGCGTTCGTCCGCGCTGAGGCGCCAGCGGCGGGGCGGCACGGTGACGTCACCGTGCCGGGTGACGGGCTGGCCGCCGTCGGGACCGGCGACGTACAACTCGAGCAAATGCTCCCGCCTGCCCGAACCGCGGACGAACAGGGGCGTGTAACCGTCCGAAAGCGGGATCGGCTCCTCGCCGAGGGAAAGCCAGCGGGAGTTCGGCAGGCGGATGGGCAACTGGCCGGTGTTGCTGACCCACCACTGTCCGCTGCTGAAGTTCAGGAGGCCGTGCTTGCGGCTGACCTGCAGATCGTTCTCGCCAACACAGACGTCGACCTGCGGCCTGTTGCGCCCGAAGGAGATCTCGCTGCCCTCGCCGGGGTCGACGGACACGCCACCGGCGAGCGTGAGGGCGAAGACCGCGCCGGGGGCCGACCGGGGCACACCGAGCGCGAGGCTTTCGTGCGCCGTGGTGAGCCGCTTCATCCTGCCTCCTCCGTGTCCCCCCGGCGTCCCCCGGCAGTATGCGAGACGCTGCCGGGGACCCGTCCCCGGCCTACGATGGTCGCGGGAGGGCGATCATGACGCAACCACGGACGCGGATCTCGGCCACCGTGCTCGGCAGCCCCGACCCGCGCGCGCTCGCGGGCTTCTACGCGCGGCTACTCGGCTGGCCGATCACGTACGAAGAACCCGGTTGGGTGATGCTGAAACCACCCGGTGGCGGCACAGGCCTGTCATTCCAGCACGAACCCGGCCACGCCCCGCCGGTATGGCCGCCGCAGGCCGGTGCCCAGCAGATGATGCTGCACCTGGACATCGGCGTCGATGATCTGGCCGGTGCCGTCGCCTGGGCACTCGAAGGTGGCGCGACGCTCGCTTCACACCAGCCGCAAGACGACGTCCGCGTGCTGCTGGACCCCGACGGCCACCCGTTCTGCCTCTTCCCTGCCGAGTTCTGACCGCGGCGGCAGTCACAGGAAAATCCGTAGTGTGGGGGCATGATTGACTTCTCCAAAGACACCGTCTTCAAACTCACGCCGTGCAAACCGAAGGACATCGAGCCGACGGTGCAGCCGATCATCATCCCCGGGGAACAGATCTACTCATCGTTCAAAGCGGTGCGCGATTTCGTGGTGTTCACGAACAAGCGGCTGATCGCGGTGAACGTCCAGGGCATGACCGGCAAGAAGAAGGACTTCACTTCCCTGCCGTACAACAAGATTCAGGCGTTCTCCATCGAAACCGCCGGCACCTTCGACCTGGACGCCGAGCTGGACCTGTGGTTCAGCGGCCTGGGGAACGTGCGCCTGGAGTTCCGCGGCTCGGACATCCGCGCGATCGGCCAACTGATCGCCACCCACACGCTCTAGGTCGCGCCTGCTCGCGTTCGCTGGGGCGTTGGGTCCGGTGGATCGTGAGTGGCGATCGGGTTAGTAAGGGGCAAGGCAAACGTGGCCTGACGTGTTCGCCGACGGGAGCGGACTCTTCAGGGGACCCGACACCGCACTCGCGTACTCAAAGCCGTGACTCGCGTGCTCAGACCCCGCACCCCTGAGTTCGGCATCCAGCACGTGAGTTACGTCCTCAAGCACGCGAGTTACGTCCTCAAGCACGCGAGTCACGCCTTCAAGCACGCGAGTTACGTTCCTGAGCACGCGAGTCACGCCTTCAAGCACGCGAGTTTCGGGACCAGCCCTGCCATTCGGGACCTGCCCCGCCCCGCCTCGGCTGCCCACGACGTGCGTTGCGAAGGGCAGGGGGGTCGTGAGTGTTTTGGGTCGTTCTAACGACCCAAAAC
>NZ_JBFBBY010000302.1:0-3959 GCF_040682875.1 Amycolatopsis sp. NPDC051071
CTGATCTCGGCCGCGGTGTTCGGTTCTGCCCGCGCCGTCCCCTCTCCCCGCCCATCAAAGCGGCACCCCTGTTCTCGTGTAGTCCGGGTGGTGGTGTTGGCGCCCAAACGCCAGGAAGTCCTCTGGTTGCGGAAGTGCGTAGTGCGAACTACCGCAACTAGAGGACTAAACGCGGGAAGAGCGAGAGCGCTACTCGGTGGTTTCGTCGGTGCCGTCGGCCTTGGCCTTGGCGTCGGCCGCCTTGGGCGCCCGGCCGTTGCGGGAGCTGCGACGCGGCTGACGCGGTGCGGGCGGCGGCGGGGAGATCTGCTGCATGGCCGGGCCGCCACCGAGCATCAGCTCGGCGAAGGTCGCCATGGCCTCGTCCAGCTGGCCGCCGATGCGGCGCACGGACTCGTCGTTGCTCTTGCGCACCAGCGTGTCCACCGAGTCGGTGTCCGGCTGCTTCGACAGCGTGCTCTCGACCTTCGACAGGCCGCTGCGGATCGAGCCGTCGAGGTCGCCGAGGCGTCCGGTGAAGCCGTCCTCGACCTTGTCAAGCCGCTCGGCAAGACCGTCGAGTCGCGAGGTGACCTTTTCGAGCCTGTCACCGAGCCCGTCGAGCCGCTCGGAGGCGTCGATCATCTCGCCGGTCTCGGTCAGCGCGGTCTTGAGCGCTTCGGCGTTCGCGGTGAGACTTTCCTTGGTGGCCTTGTCGAGGTTCTCGACGCGGGTACGCAGCTCGCGGTCGACGGTGTCGACGCGGTCGCGCAGCACCGACTCGGCCTGCTCGACGCGCTCACGCACCGGCCCGATCACCGACTGCGGCAACGTGTCGGTCTTGACGTCCTGCTTGTCGAGGTGCGCGCCGAGCTCGTCGAGACGGCGGTGGATGTTCTGGAGCTTGTCCTCGAGCCCGTCCATCCGGCCCGCGACACCCTCGAACTTCGCGGCCATGCCGTCGAGGCGGCCGTCCAGCTGGGCGAAGGGCTTGGCCAGCTTGTCGACGATGCTTTCGACGGCGCGGGTCAGCGCGGCGAGCGCGTTGTCCTGCGCTTCGAGCCGCGACATGGTCTCGTCGAGGCGCTCGGCGAGCACGCTGACCTCGGTGCGGTCGGGCATCTCCGAGAGCCGCTTGCGGACAGCGCCGAGCGAGTCGACCGGCGCGAGGCGGGCGTAGATGTCGTCGAGCGCGTCGAAGATCTGCTGCTGTTCGCTCTCACGCACTTCGGCCGCGCGCACCAGCATGTTGCGCATCCGGTCGAAGGACGGGGCTGCAATGTGGTTGTCAGTGGTCACTGCGGTGTCCTTCGGGGGCGGGGAAATGGGAGGGACGTGAGGTGAAGCTTATCCATTGCGAAATTGCTGTGCGTATGGCCCCCGGGTATCGGACAATGCCGAGCTCTGCCCTGATGGCCGATTCAGTCCGTGATCGACAAAGCTGAGGGTTAAGTGGAGCGTGAGAGCTACCGCCATGTAGGGGAATGACAGCCTGGTTACCGTTACGTATGTCCTCTGAAAGCAGCAGTCCCCGCATCCCGGAGGCGGTACTGACCCGTGCTCCGAAGGTCCTCCTGCACGACCACCTCGACGGCGGCCTGCGGCCCGCGACGGTCGCGGAACTCGCCGATCAGACGGGATACGCGGCTTTGCCGACCAGCGATCCGGCCGAACTCGGCCGATGGTTCCGCGAAGCCGCCGATTCCGGCTCCCTCGTCTCGTACCTTGAGACGTTCGCCCATACCTGCGGTGTGATGCAGACCGAGGAAGCGCTGGTCAGAGTGGCCGCGGAGGCTGTCGAAGACCTCGCGGCCGACGGCGTCGCCTACGCCGAGGTGCGGTATGCCCCCGAACTCTTCGTCGAACGAGGCCTTTCACTCGATGCGGTGGTCGAGGCTATTCAGGCCGGCTTCGCCGAAGGTGAACGGAGAGTGGCGGCCGGAGGGGGCAGGATCCTGGTGGGGACGTTGCTCTGTGCGATGCGCCAGCACGCCCGCGCCCTCGAGATCGCCGGTCTGGCCGTCCGCTACCGCGACGCCGGTGTCGTCGGGTTCGACATCGCCGGACCGGAAGACGGATTTCCCCCTACCCGAAATCTCGACGCATTCGAATTTCTGCGGACGAATAATGCGCATTTCACCATTCATGCCGGGGAGGCGTTCGGGCTGGCGTCCATTTGGGAGGCGATTCAGCATTGCGGCGCGGAGCGGCTCGGCCACGGCGTGCGCATCGTCGACGACATCAAGACCGGCAGTGACGGCACGGTCCATTTGGGACGGTTGGCCGCCTACGTCCGTGACCGCCGGATCCCGCTGGAGATCTGCCCCACGTCCAATGTCCAGACCGGAGCGGCGCGCTCGATCGGCGAACATCCCATCGGACTGCTCGCCCGGCTGCGCTTCCGGGTCACCGTCAACACCGACAACCGGCTGATGAGCGGCTGCTCGATGACCAGCGAATTCGCCGCGCTGGCCGAGGCGTTCGGCTTCGGCCTCGCCGATCTCGAGTGGTTCACCATCAATGCGATGAAATCCGCGTTCCTCGATTTCGACCAGCGGCTCGGCATCATCAACACGGTCATCAAACCCGGGTACGCCGCACTCCGCTGAGGCCGGGACGGCGGTTGCGTTCGTTAGCATAGCCAACTATATTTCACTATATAGGAGAAGTTTCCCAAATAGTGAAACGGTGGCAGCGATGACGCAGGTCGCGGGCGTGGGGATCGGTGGCAAACGACGCTGGCTCATCCTCGCGCTCGGCCTCGCCGCCCAGACCGCGAGCTGTTCGTTCCTCTACGGGATCCCGTTCCTCGTGCCCTCGATGCAGCGCGCGGAGGGGCTCACGCTCGCGGAAGCGGGGACGGTCGTCGCGGCGCCGAGTCTTGGCCTCTTGTTCACCCTGATCCTGTGGGGCGCGGCCGCGGACCGTTACGGAGAGCGTCTGGTGATGGCCATCGGACTGGGCGCGTCGGGATTACTCCTCGTGTACGCGGCCACCGGTGACCACTCGCTCGGGTTGCTCTTCGGTGTCTTTTTGCTTGCCGGCGCGAGCACAGCGTCAGTGAACGCCGCGAGCGGCCGGGCCGTCCTCGGCTGGTTCGGCCCGGCCGAACGCGGCTTCGCGATGGGCATCCGCCAGACGGCCCAGCCGCTCGGGGTCGGGGTCGCCGCCTTCGGTCTCCCGCCGATCGCGGATCGCTGGGGCTTCCAGGCTTCGCTGCTCCTCCCGGCGGTCGCGGCCGTGGTCGTCGCGCTGCTCGTCGCCTGGCTGCTCGTCGACCCGCCGCGTCCGGCGGCCGCCTCCGGGACAGGGGAGAAACCGCCGTCGCCGTACCGGAAGCCGGCGTTGTGGCGGGTCCACGGCGCGAGTGCGCTGCTCGTCGTCCCGCAGTTCACCGTCTCCGCGTTCACGCCGGTGTATCTGGTGACCACGCAGCATTGGACGGCGGCGTCGGCGGGTGTGTTCGTCGGCGGCGTCCAGCTCCTCGGCGCGCTGGGCAGGCTCGCGTCGGGCTACTGGTCCGATCGCGTCGGCAGCAGGCTGCGGCCGATGCGGCAACTGGCGATTTCGAGTGCCGCGGTGATGCTCCTGGTCGCGCTCGGGGACGCGGCCTGGCCGTGGCTGGTGCTGCTCGCGCTCGTACTGGCCGCGGTGATCACCGTGTCCGACAACGGGCTCGGCTTCACCGCGTCGGCCGAAATGGCCGGGCTCGCGTGGGCCGGGCGAGCGATGGGCACGCAGAACACCGGCCAGAACATCGCCGCCGCGCTGACGCCGCCGCTGCTGGGGCTCGTGATCGGCGACTCGCGTTACGCACTGGCCTTCTGCGTGGCCGCCGTCTTCCCGGTGCTGGCCATCGCGCTGGTGCCCGTCAAAGACGAAAAGAGCCCCTCAGGGTGAACCTGAGGAGCTCTGGTCCCTGAAGTACATGAAGGCCCCCTTCCTTGCGCTAGGCGCAAGGAAGGGGGCCTTCATGTACT
>NZ_JBFBBY010000303.1:0-3783 GCF_040682875.1 Amycolatopsis sp. NPDC051071
CTCGGCTCAGCCGAGGGAAGGAGTCCTTCACGCGCGGGCCGCAGGCCTGCTGGCGCGGCGATCCTACCTAAGACGCTCATGGTCGTAGCGACCCAAAACACTCACGACCCAGTCGCCGGATCGGCCGTTGACCCCGGGGCTAGGATCCCCGCTTGTGACGGACGAGAAACCGCTCCGAGCCGATGCCCGCCGAAACCGGACCAGGGTGTTGGAGGCTGCGGAGCGCGTCTTCACGGCCAAGGGCACCAGTGCGCCGACCGAGGAGGTCGCCCGCGAAGCAGGCGTCGGGGTCGGCACGGTGTTCCGGCATTTCCCGACGAAGGAAGCCCTGTTGGAGGCGGTTCTCTATGCGCGTCTTCATCGCTTCGTCGACGAAGCGGAAGCCACCGTGGCCGCCGAATCGCCCGACCCGGGTGCCGCGTTCTTCGGGTTCCTGATCGGCTGGATCGAGATGGCGGGCGCCAAGAACGCCTACTTCGAGGCCCTGTCCGCGGCCGGTGTCAGCGTCCCGTCGGCCGGGTCGGTCATCGGCGTCCGGCTGAAGGACGCGCTCGGCGTACTCCTCAGCCGCGCGCAGGACACCGGCGACGTCCGCAAGGATCTCGGCGTCGACGAGCTGATCCCGGTGATCATCGGGACGGCGAAGGCGGCGGAGCACGCCGGGCCCGAGTTGCGGACCCGGACGGTCTGCATCCTCTTCGACGGGCTCCGGCCGCGTCAGGCGTAGGGATCCATCGTCGGCCGCTTCGGCGCGAGCGCGTCGCCCGAGGACTCGCCCCGTAGACGGCGCTTGATCCACGGTACGGCGTGTTCCTTGCCCCATTGGAGGTTCTCGGTGCGCCGAGCCTGTGGGCTGAGCAACGGCCGCGGTCCGAGTTCGGCAGGCGTCAGCTTGTGCGGTTCGCCGAGGGCGTCGAGTACGGCGATGGCGATTTCGTTGTGTCCCAACGAGTTCAGGTGCAGGCGATCGGGCGCCCACAGCCGCCGGTCCCGCAACTGACGCATCGCCCACATGTCCACGAGCAGCGCCCCGTGCCGCGTGGCGATACCGCGGACGTGCTCGTTGTAGATCGCGACGCGGCCCCGGATCCGGCGGAACAGCGCGTCTTCGACACCGTCGACGCCGGTGAAGAGGACGACTCGCGCGCCGGTGGCGACGACCTTGCCGACCGCGACGTCGTAGTCGTCGAGGAGGGCGTCGATGTCAACCTTCGGCCGCATCAGATCGTTGCCACCGGCGTACAGCGTCACGATGTCCGGGTTCAGCGTGAGCGCCGGGTCGAGCTGCTCGGTGACGACCTGGCCGAGAAGTTTGCCGCGGATCGCGAGGTTGGCGTAGCGGAAGTCAGGGTGGTTGCCCGCGAGCTGGCCCGCGACGCGGTCGGCCCAGCCTCGGACGCCGTTCGGGGACGACGGGTCCTCGTCGCCCACCCCCTCGGTGAAGGAATCGCCGAGACAAACTAAGCGGTTGCTAGTAGTACAAAGCACGGGATAGATCCCCAAATCGGTGACGACATACCTTGCAGATGCTACTTACCCAGTGTGGTCGAGAAAGCTCAGGGCCCACTGCGCAGTGGGTATTGCTATGTCAGCTTGCTCGCTGCAGGGGCCGCGCACCTGCTGACCGTTCGCGGCCGGTCTGGATACCTCACCGGGCAAAACACGATTAAGGGGCAACTGTCGGCCGCGCTGCGCGACGCGGTTACCGCGGTGTGGGGAGCGCGGCGCCGGCGACGTTTAACGCCAAGCGCGACGCGATAGCCACCTTCACCGCGTTCTGCCGCGACCGCGGCCGGATCACCGGCGACCCGTTCGCTGGCCTCGCCCGCACCCGCAGCCCAAACCGCTCTCGCGCGCCCGGCCGCGCGCAGAGGTCGACCGGCTCCGTCGAGCCGCTGCTGGTCTCGACGGCGGAGCCACGCACGGGGCTGGGTGTCGTCGGGGAAGGCGGGGTCGCCGACGGTCAACGGCATCTAGATGAGTTCGTGTCCTGGTAGCAGCGTCAGCGCAGGCAACGACCTCAGGTCGAGGCTGCCGCGCACGTGTCCCGTTTCCCGACCTGTCATGTGGCGCAGATTAACCGATCGGGTGCACCTGGCCGCGACCAGAGCTTCGTGATTCTGCTGAACTCAGCGGTCAAGCTTCACCCGGCACTGAACTGGGTCGGGCACATCGACGTGCAGGACGACGGGCGGGTGAAGCTGCACGTCGACAAGCTCGGCGCACTCGGCGAATCGAGGTCCCTGGCCTGGCTGCGGGGCCGGGTGGAGAACATGCTCCCGAAGGTCGACCTGCCGGACCTGCTGTTCGAGGTGAACGCCTGGACCGGCTTCCTCGATGCCTTCGTGCACCTCGGCGACGGCACCACCCGGATGAAGGACCTGTCCACCTCGGTCGTCGCGCTGCTGGTGTCGGAGGCGTGCAGCATCGACCTCGCCCCGGTGGTCAAGCCCGGCTACGAAGCCATGACCCGGCCCGGCTCGTGCACGTCGACCAGTACTACCCGCGCGCCGGGACCATCGCCGCGGCGAACGTGCGGCTCATCGAGGCCCAGGCCGCCGTGCCCATCGTGAAGTTCTGGAGCAAGGGCCTGCTGGCCTCGGTGGACGGGCCGCGGTTCGTCGTCCCGGTCCGTACGGTCAGCGCGGCGCCGTCGCCGAAGTACTCCGGCTTCAAAGAGGGCATCACCTGGCTCAAAGGGTGAGTGCCGGCAGTTGTTGTAGTTGCGGCTGCATGGCTGGAGGACGGCGAGGCGCCGGAGGCCGCAGACGCGTGCTCAGGGTCACGCTCCGGCCCGTTTTTCAGTGCCATCGCGGGCCGGTGCGACCGCGATCCAGGAGCCGAGGAGGCGGAACTTCTCCTGGGTGGGTGATCCGGGCGGTGCCGACCAGGTGATCAGTTGCTGATCGGGATCTCCGGCCCAGTGGAAGGCGTCCCAGTCGAGGGTGAGGTCACCGAGGTCGGGGTGGTGGATGGTCTTGGTGCCGAAGTCGTCGCGGGCGACGTGGCGGGCGGCCCACCACTGGCGGAACTGCGGGCTCGTGAGCGACAGCTCGCCGACCAGGGATGCGAGCCGGGGATCGATGGGATTGTCGGCGGCCTGCATGCGCAGCAGCGCGACGCCGGCGCGGGCCATGGCCCCCCAGTCATCGTAAAAGTCCTTCATCCGAGGGTCGGTGAACAGCATCCGGATGTAGTTGCGCTCCTTGGGAGGCTTCGTGTCGACGTCGAGCAGGAGGGCGGCGGCCAGCGGGTTCCAGGCGAGGATGTCGAGGTACTTACCCAGCACGAACGCCGGCGTGTCGGTCAGCTGGTCCAGGAGGCGTTGGATCTGCGGGCGCGCGGGTGTCGAGCGGCGCCCCGGCGGGGTCCGCCGTTCGGCCTGCCGGGCGAGGTTTTCGGCATAGGAGCGCTGGTCGGGTGTGAGACGTAGCGCGTCGGCGATGGCTTCGAGGACGGGCTCAGAGGGCGCGAGTCGCCCTTGCTCGATGCGGGCGTAGTAATCCTGGCTGATCGCCACCCGCGCCGCGACCTCTTCGCGCCGCAGTCCGGACACGCGGCGGGATCCAGGGTCCCCCGGGGGGAGACCGAGGTCGGCGGGGTTGAGTTCGCTGCGGCGGGTCTTCAGGAACTGGCCGAGCTCTTCGAGGTGCGGGTTCTTCGCGCTCACGTCTCTCACAGCCTTCGGCCGTGGGGCGGGGGGAGCGGCGGGGGGGGGGCGCGGGAGGAAGGGATGGGGCCCAGAAGAGAGCCCAACACCGCAAACAAAAAAAGGAGATTGGG
>NZ_JBFBBY010000304.1:0-3663 GCF_040682875.1 Amycolatopsis sp. NPDC051071
GCGCAAGGAAGGGGGCCTTCCTGTACTTCAGGCGGGACCCTCAGCCGACGAGGCCGTTGAAGCGGCCTAGAGTCTCTTCGCGCCCCAGTGCCTGCGTGATCGAGTGCAGGTCCGGGCTCCGGGTCGAACCCGTGATCGCGATCCGGATGATCTGCGAAGCCTCACGAATGGACCCGGGGAAGCCTTCAGGGTTCTTCTTGAGTTCCTTGGCGTTCTTCGCGAAACCGTGCTTCGCGGCGACGTCGCGGATCTGCTGGAACCACTCCTGGCCGTCGTCGAGCTGCTGGTAGTTCCCGACGAAGTCACGCGCCACGGCCTGGACGACGTCGCGGTCGACACCGAGGGCGGCGATGCGCTCGTCGTCGGGACCGGCGACGACGGCGTGCAGCCGCGGGAAGAAGAACCCGTAGACGGCGCGGAACTCGCCCCACTTCTTCAGGTCCTTGCGCGGGTTCTCCACGCCGTCACGCTCGACGGCCAGCGCACGCAGTGCCAGGTCGGGTTCGGCGTCGAGGACGGTGCGCAGCTCGGGGTCGAACCGCTCCGCCCACGCACGTACCTCGGCGAGGATTTCGGCGCCGGACAGCGTGGCGATGTGGTCGGCCGAGATGTCGTCGAGTTTGACCAGGTCGACCAGCGGGCCGGCGACACCGCATTCGTCCAGGTTGATCGGCTCGGTCAGGGCCTGGTCGAGCGGCAATTCGGCGAGACGGCCGTTGGCGAGGCCGCGCAGGTAGTAGAGGACGGCCTTCGCGGGATAGCCGGACTCGATGTAGAAGTCGACGCTCGCTTCCGGGTCCTTGCGCTTGGACAGCTTGCGCTTGCTGCCGCCCTCCTGCTTCATCAGCGGCGCGATATGCGCGTACGTGATCGGCTCGAAGGCAAGCGCGTCGAACAACTGCTGGTGCGTCGGCACCGACGAGATCCACTCGTCGCCCCGGATGACCAGGTTGACGCGCATCAGGTGGTCGTCGACGGCGTGCGCGAAGTGATACGTCGGCAGCCGCGGGCTCTGGTCGGAGCTCTTGAGGATGACGACGTCGTTACGGTTGGCCTCGGCCTCGAGCGGGCCGCGGATCGCGTCGGTGAACCGGGCGCGGGCGCCGGTGTCGTCCGGCGCGCGGAACCGGACGACGTACGGGTCGCCGGCGTCGAGTTTGGCCTGGACGTCGGCGTCGGCGGCGTCGCGCCAGATGGCCCACGAGCCGTAGTAACCGGTCGGCAGCTTCGTGGCCTGCTGCCGCGCGGTGATCGCCGCCAGCTCGTCCTTGGTGGCGAAGTCGAGGTACGCGCGGCCGAGGCGGAGCAGGTGACGGACGTAGGTCAGGTAGATCTGCTCACGCTCGGACTGCTGGTACGGCCCGTAGTCGCCACCGCGGTGGAGGTCCTCGTCGGCGGCGAGGCCGAAGTAGGAGAAGCCGCGCTCGAACTGGTCGATGGCACCTTCGACTTCGCGGGACCGGTCGGTGTCCTCGACCCGGACCAGATAGCGGCCGCCGGTGCGGCGGGCGACGTCCTGGTCGATGGTCGCGACGTAAATGCCGCCGACGTGGACGAATCCGGTCGGCGAGGGTCCGAAGCGAGTGACCTGCGCGCCTTCGGGGAGGTCACGGGCGGGGTAGCGCTGTTCCCAGTGCTCGGGTTCGGGCAGGTCGGCGGGGAAGAGGGCGTCGATGACTGCTCGGTCCAGCATGGCGGTTCAGATCTCCCGGCTCGTGGTGCATGGCTGTTCTCGCCACCGAAGAGAGTATCCGTCCGGCCTCCCGGCCTGGTGACGGTGGGGCGGAAAGCAGCGCGAAGCCGGCTGCTCCACTTGCGCGACGCTGGTGAAGCGAGTGGAGCAGCCGAAAGCCACACGTCGTCGATAGCGCTTCGCACTGTCGGCCGACGGGCCTGAACCTGCACGATTTCGGTACCGACCACCGCAGGTTCAGAGGGAGATTTCCCATGAAGACCGCCATTTCCGACGATCTCCGTTCGCTGTTCACCGACTCCGGGATCGACGTCACCGCGGCGGGGCAGACCGCCGTCGACGTGGTGATCGACCACTTCGACAACTGGAAGAACCTGTCAAGCGGAGGTGCTTTCGGCTGCTTCACCGGCGCCTGCTGCTTGATGTCCTGAGTGCACCGGACGTGCCGGGTGCTCACCGCAGAAGCAGCCGACGCCCTTGGCGATCCAGTCCCTGCCCGCCCAGTCCGGGTGACGGTCGATCATCAGCGCTTCAACCTCCGCGGAAGCCGCCGAGGAGCTCCGGGAAGCAGGGCATCCCGAGTGGGCCGAGCGGATCCGGACCGAGCTGGTCGGGCTCAACGTACTGCCGGAGCGGTGGACTTTCCAGCTTATCGATGAGTACGAAGACGGCTACTACGCGGCCTTCCGCGGGATGACGCGGGACGTCGCCGGTGACCTCACCGGCGGACGGCGGCACTTGCACGAGGAGCGATTGAAGCGACGGCGGCGGACCGACGGGCGGCCGGGTCACGAGATGGGGCGGCCCAGCACCTGAGCTACTTGCAGGGGTCGTGCCCCCAGTTCATCAGCGAATGCCGCCAGGTCGTGTCCTCGATGTCGCCCGACGGCCGCTGGGCGAGGTGCCGGTGAACATAGCCGACGACCTTGCGCATGTGCTTCTCGTCCTCTTCGGACAGATCGGCTTTCTTCGTGCGCAGGATCGTGACGATCCGGCGACCGGATTCGTGGCCGACCGACTCGCCTCCGCCCTTGTGCTGCCCCGCCTGCCGGGATTCGTCGGTCTTCAGCCACTTCTCGAGTTCGCCCGCGGTCATGTTGACCGCTCCGCCGAACTCGCTGTGGACGTCCTTGCCGCCGCTCACAGCTTCTCCAGCGCCTCGGGCTTGTGCACGGCTTCGCCGCCACTCTTGTCACTGCGGACCAGGTACTGCGGTTCCTCCTTGGACGCGCGCACGGTGCGCCCGCCCGCCTCGGTGTCCGAGGTGAGCTTCTTCAGGACCTCACCTTCGGCGTGGCCGCCGTGACTGTTCCAACGGACCTTGTCGCCTTTGCGGAACTCGTTCGTCAACGTCACTCCTTCGGTGTCCTGCGTGGACGGTCCGACGCAGGCCAGACGTAGGGCAGGTCGTCGGGGACGTCCGGGAACCTCGCTCGGTAGTGCTCGGGTTGTTTGCGGACGAGAGCCGACTGGTGGCTGCGGTGGAAATCGATGTCGCCGAGCCAGGGCGGGAGGTCTTTCCCGGCCGCCAGTTCGGCTTGGGTGCGGACCCCGTCCAGTCCGGTGGTACGGAGCAGGTCGAGCCGCAGCGTTTCGTGGCAGGTGTCCTCGCGGCCGATATCGCACCAGACCTCGCAGATGTCGAAGCCGTACCGGACCAGGGCTTCCTCGTAGCCCGCCCACATCGCCGCGGCCGGGTGATGGCGCCAGCCGTAACCCGCCACGGTCAACGCACGCAGGACCTGGATGGTCTCCACGCGTTGTTTGCCGAGCCTCCGCTGGTCGAGCGCGTCAGCGGAGGCCCGGAAGTCGGCGAACGGGAGAAACGTCTGCACATCGGCGGCTTCCCCACCCGGCGGGATCCGAAACCGGATCGGCTAGGGCGTGTCTGGCAAATCTGTTCGATGGGGTTCGTGATCCAGGTGGTTCCTGGTGGTGTGGGCCCTTCGGCCTCGTACCGGGTCGTACTC
>NZ_JBFBBY010000305.1:0-3289 GCF_040682875.1 Amycolatopsis sp. NPDC051071
GGGGTCCCCATAGGACGAAATTTGTCCTATGGGGACCCCTCATGACACCCGGAGGCCGTCCACCACGATCGCCAGAAGCCGCTTCGTATCCTCTTCGGACGCCTTGCTCGCGGCGGAGCCCACCCCGTGCCCGAGCCGCAGGATGTCGACGCCGGTGACGTCCGCCCGCAGGACACCCTCCTCCTGAGCCGCCTTCACGATCGTGTCGGCCGCGGACCGCAGGCGCGATTGGCACCAGGCGAAGACCTCGGAGCCGGCGTCGACGGACGCCTTCAGTGTCATCGCGAGCCCGTGCTTCTCGACCACGTAGATGATGTGCGTCGCCAGCCACGTCTCGAGCGCCTGCCCCGGCGGTAGCTTTTCGAGCAGGTCGTACGCCTGCTGCGCCAGCCCGTCGATCTCGTCGCGGTAGACGGCCTCGATCAGCTTGTCGCGCGTCGGGAAGTGCCGGTACAACGTGCCCGCGCCCACTTCGGCGCGTTTGGCGATGTCGTCGGCGGGCACGTCGACACCGTCGGTGGCGAAAGCCTTCTTCGCCACGCCCACGATGCGCTCGTAGTTGCGCCGCGCGTCCGCGCGCATGGGCCGGGCCGGATCAGCAGTGACCATCAGCACCTCCTCGGGCGACAAAAACGGAGACATTCTCCGAATCCACTTGCGTAAGCGGAGACACTCTCCATATCATCGCTCACGACCTTAAGTGGAGAGTCTCTCCGCTTCATCTCGTTACGTCTTTGGAGTATTCCTTGACCGAGCGAACCCTGCGTGCCGAGCCTAGGCCCGAGACGACCGGGGCCCCACCACCTCCGCACCGGCTTGTCCTCCCGATCATTCTGACCTGCCAGCTCATGCTCATCCTCGACGCGACGGTGATGAACGTCGCGCTGCCCCGCATCCAGTCCGACCTCGGCTTCACCGACACCGGCCTGTCCTGGGTGATGACCGCCTACAGCCTCGTCTTCGGCGGCCTGCTGCTGCTCGGCGGGCGCGCGGGCGACCTGTTCGGCCGCCGCCGGATGTTCATCGCCGGGACGGCCGTGTTCACCGCCGCGTCCCTGCTCGGCGGCCTCGCCGGTTCGGCGGAGATGCTGATCGCGGCGCGGATCGCGCAAGGCGTCGGCGCCGCACTCGCCGGGCCGAGCACCTTGGCCCTGATCACCAGCACGTTCACCGAGGCCAAGGCGCGAGTGCGCGCGCTGGCGCTGTTCTCGGCGATGTCCAGCAGCGGTTTCGCGATCGGCCTGCTGCTCGGCGGCCTGCTGACCGAATGGATCTCGTGGCGCGCGGCGCTGTACATCAACGTCCCGTTCGGGCTCGCGATCGTCCTGCTCACCTCGCGCTACGTCGCCGATCCTCCTCGACGCCGCGCGCGACTGGACCTCCCCGGCGCTGTCACCGGCACCTTCGGCGTCGGCTCGCTCGTGTTCGCGTTCACCCATGCCGCGTCGCATGGCTGGGGCGACACGATCACCCTCGGCAGTCTCGCGGCCGGGCTGGCGCTGCTGGCCGCGTTCCTCCGGATCGAGACCAGGGTGAGCGAACCGCTGATCCCGTTGCGGCTGTTCGCCGAACGCAACCGGGCCGCGGCCTACGTCAACTTCTTACTCGGGCCGATGGCCATGATGTCGATGTTCTTCTTCCTGACCCAGTTCCTGCAGGACATCGCCGGTTTCGCCGCCTTGGAGACCGGCTTCGCGTTCCTGCCGATGGCCGTGTGCATGTTCCTGCTCAGCAGGCTGATCCCACGCCTGCTCCCCCGGTTCGGGCCGAAACCGCTCGCGCTGACCGGTACGGCGTTGATGACGGGCGGGGTCGTCTGGCTGACCACGCTCACCACCGACAGCGGCTACTTCTCCCACCTGCTCGGCCCGATGCTGCTGATGGGTGTCGGCGCCGGGCTGGCGTTCTCCCCGCTCAGCGTGATCATCATGGCGACGGTGCCCACCGATGACGCGGGCGCCGCCGGCGGGGTCCTGCAGACCATGCAGCAGGTCGGCGCGACGCTGGGGCTCGCGATCCTGATCACGGTGTTCGGCGCGGTGACCCGGACCCCGTCCGGGAGCCCGGCGGAGACCACCGTCGACGGGATGACCTCGGCGTTCACCATCGCCGCCGTGGTGACGGCGGCGTCCTTCCTGGTGGCGCTGACCTTCCGGCGCCGGGAACGGGCTTAGAGCTTCACGCCCGCGTGGACCTTGTGCGTGACCTTGCGCTCCATCACGAACGAGAAGAACGGGATACAGCCGGCGATCAGCACGAGCAAGGTGCCCTTCATCGACCAGCGGGCCTTGATCGCCAGATCGACCGCGAGCAGCAGATAGACCAGGTACAGCCCGCCGTGGACCATGGGGATCATCTTCACGAACTGGGGAAGTTCCACGCGGAAGACGTACTGAAGCAGCATCTCCACGACCAGCCCGAGCAGGGCGACACCGGTGGCGTAAGCCGCGACACGGAACCGGATCAGCGGCCCGCCCAGCGAGACCGAGCGGGCCGGGGCGGCGTCGTCAGTTCGGGTGGTCATAGGGATCTCGAACCTCTCTGGGAACTACTTGTCGCGAGCGTCGAGTTCGCGCAGGTACCGGTTGTAGGCGGCGAGCTCGTCGTCCTCGGGGGCGGGCTGGGGCGCCGGGACGACGCGCCGCCGGGGTGCGGGCACCTCCGGGACTGCGGCCTGTTCCGGGGTGTCGGCCTCGGCGGCGCTGCGACGGAGCTTGCGGATCCGCCAGAACATGAACGCGGGGAACAGCCCGAACAACGGCCATTGGAGCACGTAGCCGAGGTTCTGGAAGGTCCCGCTGGCCGAGGCGAACCGCTCCCACTGCCACCAGGCGAGCCCGCAGCACAGCGCCAGGCTCACCAGGCAGACGCCGACGATGCCGAGGCGGCGCAGGGTGACAGGCGATGCGGGCACGCATCGACGCTAGCACTGGCCGCGCGGCGAAAGCTCGGCGACCGGGCCCGTCGGGACCTTGGTCCCGGCTGCCCTCACCGGTCCCGCTGCCTGCCGCCGGTGTGTCATGAAAGGGTCTTTCCTGACGTTTTTTGTCCTGAAAGACCCTTTCCTGACACACGCTCGGCCCCGGAGCACCCTGACGCCCCGGCTCGACACCTCGGCGAGGGTCCGCGGACGCCGAGTGCCCCCAATGCGGCATTGGGGACGCTGAGCGTCTCCAATGTGACATTGGGGGCGTGCCCGCCCGAAGCCCGCCCGAGCAACGCAACCCACCAACACCCCACCCAGCGCGTGAAGGCCCCCTTCCCTCGACTCAGCCGAGGGAAGGGGGCC
>NZ_JBFBBY010000306.1:0-3280 GCF_040682875.1 Amycolatopsis sp. NPDC051071
AGTGATTTGGGCCGTTAGAACGACCCAAATCACTCACGACGCCTTGCCGGGCACAGGACAGCCAGTGGGAGAATCGGGCCATGCCCGAACTCCCCGAGGTCGAGGTGGTCCGCGCCGGCCTGGAGGCGCATGTCTCCGGCCGGGCGATCGCCGAAGTCGAAGTCCTGCACCACCGCGCGATCCGCCGCCACGAACTCGGTGCGGAGGACTTCACCGGACGGCTTTCCGGCACCAAGATCGCCGCCGCGCGCCGCCGCGGCAAGTACCTCTGGCTGGAACTTTCCGACGGGCAGGCCATGCTCGCCCACCTCGGGATGAGCGGTCAGATGCTCGTCCAGCCCGAAGGCACGCCTGACGAGAAGCACCTTCGCGTGCGATTTCGCTTCGGCGACGACGGGCCGGAGCTGCGCTTCGTCGATCAGAGGACCTTCGGCGGCCTCGCGCTCGCAGACCTCATTGAAGTCGACGGGACGGCGTTGCCGGGCACCATCGCGCATATCGCGCGCGACCCGATGGACCCGCGATTCGATCTCGACCAGGCCGTCCGGGCGTTGCGGTCGCGGCGCACCGAGATCAAACGCGCCCTGCTCGACCAGACCCTCGTCTCCGGTATCGGCAACATCTACGCCGACGAAGCCCTGTGGCGATCCAAACTCCACTGGGCCCGCCCGACCGGCAAACTCACCGCCGCGCACGGGCGGACGGTGCTCACCGCCGCCACCGACGTCATGGCCGCCGCCCTCGTCGCGGGCGGGACGTCGTTCGACGCGCTCTACGTCAACATCAACGGCCAGTCAGGGTACTTCGACCGTTCTCTCGACGCGTATGGCCAGGAAGGGTTGCCCTGCGGCCGGTGCGGGACCCCGATCCGGCGCGATCCGTTCATGAACCGGTCGTCGTTCTCGTGCCCGAGGTGCCAGCCGAGGCCTCGCGCGAGGTGAAAACTGACGTGTATGACTGCGCGCGCCGCGTCAACTAGCATGAACGGGCACGACACGTAGGGAGTGGGGATGGTGGCCGCGACCGAGCCCGGGAAGACGACGCTCGCCGACAAGATCGACAAGCTGTTCCAGATCGTGCTGAGACCCGATCGTGAGGCGTACAGCCATGAAGAGGTCGCCAAGGCCTGCCGTGAAGCGACCGGCGAGAGTTTCTCGACGACGTATCTCTGGCAGTTGCGCACCGGCCGCCGCGACAATCCCACGAAACGGCATCTCGAAGCGCTCGCCCAGTTCTTCGGCGTCTCGCCGGCGTACTTCTTCGACGACGAGCAGAGCGCCAAGATCGCCGAGGAGCTCGCCCTCCTCGGTGCCCTTCGCGACGCCGGAGTCCGCGATGTGGCGCTTCGCGCTGTAACGCTTTCGCCGGACGGACTCGACACCATCAGCGACATGATCGACGCGATCGCCCGCAGGGAATCCGGACGGGGCGGCACGAAGAGGGAGGCGTGAGGTGGACAGCCGCCGTAAGGAGTTGTGGCGCCGCTGCCGGAGTCTCGCCGACGGCGTGACCCTTCCCGAACCCTTCGATGCCGAGGCTTTCACCTCCGAACTGGCGACCGAACGCGGCCGCCCGATCGAATTGATGCAGGTCGACGTCCCCTCCAGCGGCCCGTGCGGGCTGCTGATGAGCACCGAACGCGCGGATTACATCCTCTACCCGACCAACACCACGGCCCTGCACCGCCGCCATATCCTGCTGCACGAGGTCGGCCATCTGCTGTGTGGTCACGTCGGTTCCGACGCGGGCGCCGACGGCATCGCACTCGACGCCGCCGCCAGCAAGGCCCTGATGCCGAACTTGTCACCGGAACTCGTCCGCCGTGTCCTCGGCCGTACGAGTTACAGCGCCGTCGAGGAGCAGGAGGCCGAACTGCTCGCCAGCCTGCTCGCGCAACGTGTCGCCCGGACGGCGGTGCGCGGCTCGTCGCCCACCGACGAGAGTGGGAGCGACCTCGCGCGTGGGATGGCCAGGGTCGACGACCTCTTCGGCAGCCGGAAGCGACGAGCCCCATGACCGAGACCATCGCGTACTTCTGTTGCGTGGTGGCTTTCGCGGGTTTCGGTTACAAGCTGATCCAGGCCCGCCACACCCAGCCGCTGCGGCGGATGTGGTACCTCAGTGCCTTCGCGATGTGCATCGCGGGCGGGATCATGCTGCTCACCCCGGCGATGGAGAACGCCGTCGGCAGCGAAGAACCCATCGGCAGTCTCCGTAACCTCCTGGCGGATCTGCTCAAGATCGGCGCGATGGCGTTCGCGGTCGCGTTCGCGCAATCGCTGAAACTGGGGGAGGGCAAGCGGATCGGCTGGCACGCGGTGCTTTCCTGGATCGTGGTGGCCGCCGAGACCGTGCTCTTCCTCCTCTCCGACAGCTACCGCGTCGGCGAGCACACCGCCGCCGGGCCGGGCAGGCTCGGCTGGTTCATCGCCTACAACGTCCTCTTTCTCGGCTACGGCCTGATCAGCCTGCTGACCTTCTCGATCGTCTTCGCGCGCTTCGCCCGCCACGCCGAACCCGGTCCGCTTCGCACCGGGCTGTGGTTGCTCGTCGGCGGCGGGGTCTCCGCACTGGGCTGGACGTTCTGGGACGTCGACGACATCTACGTCCTCGCCACCACCGGCGCCGTCGACGCCGGTGAAGACACGCTCTCCTCGATACTGGCGGCGCTGAGCGTCGGACTCGCCGGGGCGGGCGCGACACTCAGCGTATGGGGTCCGGCGCTGGCGACCCCGTTCCGCCTGCTCGGCACGTACCGGACCTATCGCCGGATCGAGCCGTTGTGGACCGCGATGCGGGAAGCCGTCCCCGGCATCGCGCTGGACCCGGGTCCCGGTATGCCCGGCGGGGTCGAATTCGCCTTGTACCGCAGGGTGATCGAGATCCGGGACGGGCATCTCGCGCTTCGCCCGTACTTCGATCCGGACGTCCGGCCCGTCGCGGAAGCCGAGGCCCGCAAGGCGAAGATCCCCGAGGCCAAGGTCCCCGCGACGATTGAGGCCGCCGCGCTGGCCGCCGCGCTCGTCGCCTCCGAGGCGGGCCGCCGGTTCGCCCCCGACGACGTACCGGCGACCTACCTCGGCGATCCCGACATCGCCACCGAAGCGGCTTGGCTGGTCGAGGTCACGCACGCCTGGCGCAGGTCCACCGTGGTCGGGCGGATCCGGGACCGGGCGCGCGAAGCGGCCTAGGGCGTGTCTGGCAAATCTGTTCGATGGGGTTCGTGATCCAGGTGGTTCCTGGTGGTGTGGGCCCTTCGGCCTCGTACTGGGCGTACTCG
>NZ_JBFBBY010000307.1:0-3255 GCF_040682875.1 Amycolatopsis sp. NPDC051071
CTTCCTTGCGCCTAGCGCAAGGAAGGGGGCCGTCATGTACTTCAGGCGACTAGGGCGCCGGTACCGGTGGGGCGGGGTGGTCGTGAGTGGCGATGGTGGCGTGATCGAGTCTCTGCCTTGAGGTCGTGAGGTCTGCTTCGCGAGCTTCATGGGAGAGGCTTCGCGGCGCGAATCCGGCGCTGCCGACGGAGCCCGGCCGGGCCGTGCCTTGACTATCCACAAAGGATACTCGTTGGCTGTAAAATGCCCGATTCATGCCCACCTGTGCGGTTCGTGATGGGGGTCGTGAGTGATAAGGAGCGTTAGAACCCTCCATATCACTCACGACCCCCTCCTGAAACCATGCAAATTGCTCAAATCGGACGCCTGCACCCGAAGAGCGTCCTTTGTGGATAGTCCAGGAGCGCCGGGACACTCACGAGCCCGCGTACTCCCAGGTTCGCAGCCTGATCTCGACGCCCTTCTCGACCTTCACCTCGGGTTCCGTGTCGGTGACGGCGTAGCCGACGCGGCGCGCGACGGCCTCGCTCGCCGCGTTCCCCTCGTCGATCTTCAGCTGGAGCTGCCCGAGCCCGAGCTCCAGCGCGTACGCGGTGAGCACCCGGAGAGACCGCGCCGCGAGGTCCTGACCGCGATGGGCGGGACCGACGGCATAGCCGAGCTCGGCCGGGCCCTCCTCCCGGAGGAACAGCACCACTTCGCCGAGCGGCTCGCCGCCGTCGGCCGTGATGGCGAGCCGTAGGCCCGTGCCTTCCGTGCGGCGGACGAGGGCCTTCTGGAGGTGCCTCTTCGCCGCCACCTCGTCGAATGGGGACGGCAACGGTGTGAAGCGCGCGACGGCGGGGTTGTCGAACAGGCCGGGCATGAACTCGACGTCGTCCTCGGCCCAGTCGCGCAGCACCAGACCTTCCCCGGTGAGCCGGAGCCGCTCCGGCCAGACCACGGTCACGGGATCAGCAGGAGCTTGCCGGTGGTGCGCCGCCCCTGGAGGTCCTCGTGGGCCTGACGGGCGTCGGCCAGGGGGTAGCGGCCGCCGATCCGGATGTTCAGCGAGCCGTCCCCGATCGCGGCGAACAGTTCGTTCACCCGCCACTCCAGGTCCTCGCGGGTGAGGACGTAGTGCGCGGAGGTCGGGCGGGTGAGGTATACCGAGCCGCTGCGGTTGAGCAGCTGCGGGTCGATCGGCGGCACCGGGCCGCTGGCCGCGCCGTAGAGGGCGAGCAGGCCGCGGACCTTCAGGCTGGCCAGGCTCCCGTCCACAGTGGATTTGCCGACGCCGTCGTAGACCACCGCGACGCCCTTTCCGCCGGTGAGGTCACGGGTGGCCTTGGCGAAATCGACCTGGTCGTAGCGGATGACGTCGTCCGCGCCCGCCTGCTTGGCGAGTTCGGCCTTCTCGTCGGTGGAGACGGTGCCGATCACCCGCGCGCCGCGTGCCTTGGCCAGCTGGACCAGCAGCAAGCCCATCCCGCCCGCGGCGGCGTGGATCAGCACGTCGTCACCGGCCTTGACCTCGTAGGTCGAGGCCGTCAGCGCGTGCGCGGTGACGCCCTGGAGCATCGTCGCGGCGGCGGTCTCCTCGGTCACGCCGTCCGGGATCTTCACCGCGATCGCGGCGGGGAGCAGACGGCGCTGGGCGTAGCTGCCGAGCGAACCCTGCCAGGCGACCTTGTCACCGACGGCGAAACCGGTCACGCCGTCGCCGATCGCGGCGACCGTGCCGGCGCCCTCCATGCCCAGGATGAACGGCGTGTCGACCGGGTAGATGCCCTCGCGGTGATAGGTGTCGATGTAGTTGACGCCCGCCGCGGCGACGTCCACCAGCAGTTCCCCGGCACCGGGTTCGCCGACCTCGACTTCCGACAGTTCAAGGACTTCGGGACCGCCGGTTCGCCGGATCTGGACTGCGGTGGGCATACATCCTCCTCGTTGAAGGTCGTTCCGACCGGGACAACTATGGCCGACGCCACGGTTATTCCGCGTCCCGGGCCTTTCGCGGTTAAGCTCTGGCCGTGGCTGAGACCGAAGAGAAGACCGAGACCGCCGCCCCGACGTCGCGCCAGGTCGCGGCCGCCCGCGATTTCGTCAAGCGGCACGGGAAGCCGTCGCGCGCGGTGGTGGAGAACATCGGCCGGGTCGGCGCCAGGGTCGTGCTCGTGGGTGCCGACGGCGCGCTCGGCGACGTCCTCGTCACCTCCACCGAGGCAGGCGACGCGCTGGTCGGGGCCGTCGAGGATCTCGAACCCGCCGAATGGGACAGCGAGACCGTGAAGGCCACCAAGATCGGTGCCGAGCACCGCCGCCGGATGGCCGGCAAGTGAGCGGTTCCGCGATCCTCGTCGCCTGCTCCGCGCTGCCGGAAGGCGACGGCGACGAACACGCCGTTCCCGAGGCGCTGGCCGACCTCGGTTTCAAGACCCGCTGGGCGGCCTGGGACGACACGACCGTCGACTTCGGCGCCGCGGACATCGTCATCCTGCGTGCCACCTGGGACTACGCCGAGCGGCGCGACGAATTCCTGTCTTGGGCCGAATCCGTGCCCACACTGTCCAATTCGGCCGAAGTCGCGCGGTGGAACACCGACAAGTCCTATCTGGCCGAACTCGGCGACGCCGGGGTCGCGATCGTGCCGACGACGCTGATCGCGCCGGACGAGAAGGCCCCGCGCTGGCCGAAGGGCGAATTCGTGCTGAAGCCCGCGATCGGTGCCGGGTCGCGTGGTGCCGGGCGGTTCACGGCAGGCGACGTGGCCGCCGCGCACCTCGCCGGACTGCACGCGGACGGGCACACCGCGCTGCTCCAGCCGTATCAGTCCAGTGTGGACACCGAGGGCGAGATCGCGCTGACCTACCTCGGCGGCGTGTACTCGCACGCGTTTTCGAAGGCCGCGATGCTGGGTGGGGAACTCGACGAATCCGGTTTGTACGTCACGGAAAAGCTTGCCCCCGTGCAGCCGTCGGCCGCTTTCCGTGCCCTGGCGGAAGACGCGCTGGACGCGACGGCGGCGTTGCTGGGCATCCTCCGTGCGGAACTGCTCTACGCCCGTGTCGACCTCGTCACCGGGCCGGACGGCAGGCCGCTCGTGCTGGAAGTGGAGCTCGTCGAGCCTTCGCTCGGATTCCGGCAGACCGACGCTTCCGCGGCTTGGCGCTTCGCTTCGGCCGTCCGGCAGCAACTCGCCTGACCCGCGCGGCGGCCAGCCGGATGATCTGTCCGGGGCTCGCGGCCGCCAGCGCGGCCTGGAGTTCCACCGCG
>NZ_JBFBBY010000308.1:0-3233 GCF_040682875.1 Amycolatopsis sp. NPDC051071
GTCCCCATAGGACGAAATTTGTCCTATGGGGACCCCTCATGACACTTCGGGTGAGCGGAGCGGGGAGCGGGAACGGGTCAGGAGAGCTTGTTGCCCGCCGAGCCCAGCGACTGCGCGGCCTCCACGATGCGCGCCGCCATACCCGTCTCGGCGGCCTTGAGGTAGCTGCGCGGGTCGTAGACCTTCTTGTTGCCGACCTCGCCGTCGATCTTCAGGACACCGTCGTAGTTCTTGAAGAAGTGCTCGGCGATCGGACGGGTGAAGGCGTACTGCGTGTCCGTGTCGACGTTCATCTTCACGACGCCGTACGACACCGCCTCGCGGATCTCCTCCGGCAGCGAGCCGGAACCGCCGTGGAAGACCAGCTCGAACGGCTTCGAGCCGGCGGAAAGGCCGAGCTTCTTCGACGCCGCCTCCTGGCCGCCCTTGAGCACGTCCGGGCGCAGTTTCACGTTGCCCGGCTTGTAGACGCCGTGCACGTTGCCGAAGGTCGCGGCCAGCAGGTAGCGGCCGTTCTCGCCGGAGCCGAGCACGTCGATGGTCTTCAGGAAGTCGCCCTCGGCGGTGTACAACTTCTCGTTGATTTCCGCCTCGACGCCGTCTTCCTCGCCGCCGACGACACCGATTTCGACCTCGAGGATGATGTTCGCGGCTGCGGCCTTGGCGAGCAGTTCCTGCGCGATCTCGAGGTTCTCGTCGAGGTCGATCGCGGAACCGTCCCACATGTGGCTCTGGAACAGCGGATTCTGGCCGTTCTTGACCCGCTCGGCCGAGATCTCGATCAGCGGGCGGACGAAGCCATCGAGCTTGTCCTTCGGGCAGTGGTCGGTGTGCAGCGCGACGTTGACGTCGTACTTGGCGGCGACGACCTGGGCGAACTCGGCCAGCGCGACCGAACCGGTCACCATGTCCTTGACCTTCTGGCCGGACGCGAACTCCGCGCCGCCGGTGGAGAACTGGATGATCCCGTCGCTCTCCGCCTCGGCGAACCCGCGGATCGCGGCGTTCAGGGTCTCCGACGAGGTCACGTTGATGGCCGGGTAGGCGAATTCGTTCGCCTTCGCCCGGTCGAGCATCTCCGCGTAGACCTCGGGGGTGGCGATGGGCATCGTTTACTCCTCCTCGAAGCAGGCTGGTGCACCTCTCGGCCGCATCGTACGAGGTCGGCCGGGAGGTGCCTACAGCCGTCGCGTCAGAGAAGGACCGCGGCGAGCGCGCGGTAGACCGGCAGCGGGTCCTGGTTCAGTACCTGGATGCCCACGTGGTCCGCACCTGCTTCGATATGCGCGGTGATACCGCGGGCGATGGTCTCGGCGTCGCCGTGCAAGGCGAGTGCGTCGATCAGCTTGTCGCTGCCTTCACCCGCCAGGTCCTCGTCGGTGAAACCGAGTTTCCGCAGGGAGTTCGTGTAGTTGACGAGGCCGAGGTAGTACTGGACGCCCGGTCGCGCGATGGCGCGGGCCTTCTCCAGATCGGTCTCGAGGACGACCTTGTGCTCGGGCGCGAGCAGCGGTCCGTCGCCGAGGATCTCGCGCGCCTGGCGGGTGTGCTCGGGCGTCATCAGGTACGGGTGGGCTCCCGCTGTGCGGTCCCCTGCGAGCTTGATCACCTTCGGGCCGAGGGCGGCCAGCGCGCGGGCTTCGACCGGCACCCCAGCGGCGTCGAGCGCGTCGAGGTACTCGACCAGTGCGCCGTACGGCTTCTTGAACTTCGTATCGGCCTCCGGGTGCCCGGCGCCAACGCCGAGCAGGAAGCGGCCCGGGTGCTTCGCCTCGATGCGCTTGTACGACGCTCCGACCGTAGTCGCGTCGTCCTTCCAGATGTTGACGATGCCGGTGGCCACCTTGATCGTCTTCGTGGCGTCGAGCAGTTCCTCCGCCTTCGCGAGGTCACCGGAGGGCGAGCCGCCGATCCAGATCGTGCCGTAGCCGAGTTTCTCCACTTCACGCGTGAGCTCCGGAGTGAACACGCTTTCGTGCTGCCAGATGCCGATCCTGCCGAGTTCGATTCCCATGATCCGAGCTAACACCAGCCCTCGCCCATGTCTTCCCTTAGTGGTCGGTTTCGGAAGTCCTTCGGCGTCTCGGTGGCCCAGCTTCCCGCTGGACGTACGGCCGAAAGGCCCGAGTACAACCCGGTACGAGGGTCTTCCGGCCGCACGCCCAGCGGAAACCTGGATCCGCCGATACCCACGAAGCACTTCCGAAACCAACCACTTAGGTTCGAAGCATGGCGAAACTCGGCAACACCGACCTCGACGTCCGGGGGATCAACCTCGGCGGCAACGTCTTCGGCTGGACCGCGGACGAGCAGCAGTCCTTCTCCGTCCTCGACGCCTACACGGCGGCGGGCGGCAACTTCATCGACAGCGCCGACCTGTACTCCAAGGGCGGCTCCGAGACGATCATCGGCAACTGGCTGACCAAACGCGGCAGCCGCGACGACGTCGTCATCGCGACCAAGACCGGTATGTGGGACCAGCGGAAGGGCCTTTCCGCGGCCAACATCGCGGCGGCGGCCGAAGATTCGCTTCGGCGGCTCCAGACCGACCACATCGACCTCTATTACGCGCACATCGACGATCCGGAGACTCCGATCGAGGAGACGCTGCGGGCCTTCGACGCGCTCGTGCGCGCCGGGAAGGTCCGGTACATCGCGGCGTCGAACTACTCCGCGGAACGACTGTCCGAAGCACTGTCCATTTCGGACCGGGAAGGCCTGGCGAAGTACGTCGCGTTGCAGCCGCACTACAACCTCGTCGAGCGGGACTACGAAACCGAGCTGGCACCGACGGTCGAGCGCGAAGGGCTGACCATCCTGCCGTATTTCGCACTGGCCAAGGGTTTTCTCGCCGGAAAGTACCGCTCTAAGGACGAGCTCGGCGACAGCCCGCGTGCCGCGCGCGCTTCGTCCTATTTGGACGAACGTGGCGAGCGTGTCCTCGCCGCACTGGACGCGATCGCGGCCGACCGCGGCGTCACGGTCGCGGCGGTGTCACTGGCGTGGCTGTTCGCTCAGCCGACCGTCACCGCACCCATCGCGAGCGCCCGCTCGGTCGAGCAGCTGAACGACCTCCTGCCCGCGGCCGGCCTGGCCCTCACCTCCGACGAGGTCGAGGCCCTCACCGCTGCCTCGCGCTGACCACTCCCCGCGTTTCGTCCTCTAGTTGCGGTGGTTCGCACTACGTACAGGATGTCCATCTGGTGCGCGATGTCCTGGTAGGTCGTCGGCTC
>NZ_JBFBBY010000309.1:0-3072 GCF_040682875.1 Amycolatopsis sp. NPDC051071
GCCGCGCCTCAACGACCCCCACCCTCGACTGAGCCGAGGGAAGGGGTCCTTCACGCGGGTACCCCGAGTACGTGAAGGACCCCTTTATGTACTTAGGCGCCCTGAAGGGGGCCTTGCGGCAGGGAAGGGCGCCGGGTAGGCGGGGTCGGGTTGGTCGTGAGCGGTAAGTCGGGATAGGGCGGGTCGCGTTTAGTCCTCTAGTTGCGTTTCGCGCGGTGGTGGTGGTCCGGGAAGGACCCCTCATGTACTTGCGGCGCGGGAAGGCGGGGGGCGGGACGTTGCTGAAGCGCGGAATCCGTGCTTCACTCTTTGACGTGCCCTACCGACGTACTCCGAAGACGCAGGCAAGGCTGGACCTTCAGCGAGGCGAGATCCTCACCGCCGCCATCGCGTTGCTGGCCGAAGTCGGCTACGCGGGCTGTTCCATGGCCGCGGTCGCGGCGCGGGCCGGTGTGGGCACCGGCAGCGTCTACCGGCAGTTCCCGGCCAAGGCCGATCTGGTCGTCGAGGTCTTCCGCGAGGTGGTCTCCCGGGAGGTCACGGCCGTCGAGGCGGCCGCGGCGCACGGTGACGTCCGCGAGCGGGTGGTCGCGGTGATCGAGACGTTCGCCGGCCGGGCGTTGAAGGCGCCTCGGCTGGCGTACGCGTTGCTGGCCGAGCCGGTCGACGCCGTGGTGGAGGCCGAGCGGCTGGTGTTCCGCCGCGCGTTCCGCGACGTCTTCGCCAGGACGATCGCCGACGGCGTCGCCAGGGGGCTGCTCCCGCCCCAGGACGCGGAGGCTACCGCCGCGGCACTGGTGGGCGCGGGCGCGGAGATGCTGGTCGGTCCGCTGGCCGGGGACGGCGGCCCGGACACGATTCCCACGCTGGTCACGTTCACCCTTCGTGCGCTGGGAGGTTCCGATGGCGCTTGAGACGCTCACCTATCGCGTCGAAGACCGGAAGGCCTACCTGACGCTGAACCGCCCCGAGCGGCTCAACGCGATCAACGACGTCATGCCCGGCGAGATCCGGCAGGCCGTGGAGCGGGCGAACGAGGACGACGACGTCCGGGTGATCGTGGTACAGGGCGAGGGCCGGTCGTTCTGCGCCGGATACGACCTCAAGCAGTTCGCCGAGCAGGACGCGGAAGGCCGCTGGAACCAGGGACCGGCCTGGGATCCGGTCAAGGACTACCGGGTGATGAAGCGCAACACCGACGACTTCTTCAGTCTCTGGCGGTCGCTGAAACCCACGATCTGCAAGGTACAAGGGCACGCTGTCGCGGGCGGCAGTGACATCGCGCTCTCGTGCGACGTGCTGATCATGGCTTCCGACGCGCGTATCGGCTACCCGCCCGCGCGAGTGTGGGGCTGCCCGACGACCGCGATGTGGGTCTATCGCGTCGGCGCCCAGCGCGCGAAGCGGATGCTGCTCACCGGCGACACCATCGACGGCACCACCGCGGCGGAGTGGGGGCTCGCGCTCGAAGCGGTGGAACCCGGCCTGCTCGACGCCGCCGTCGAGGAACTGGCCGACCGGATGGCCGGGATGCCGACGAACCAGCTGGTGATGCAGAAGCTGATGGTCAACCAGGCCTACGACAACATGGGCCTCTCCGGCACCCAGACACTCGCGACGTTCTTCGACGGCATCACCCGGCACACGCCGGAAGGGCGCTGGTTCCGCGAGTTCGCCGAACGCGACGGCTTCCACGACGCCGTCGCCTACCGCGATTCCGGCCAGGTCATCCCTGACGGCGGCGGACCGCTGCCCGAACCCGACTCGAGGAGGTCTTCTTGACCGCGAACACCGAAAGCGAACGGGTGGCCGAGCGCCTGCAGCGCTCGTCCGCACGGCACTCTTACGACCCGGACATCGACGTCGACTGGCAGGCACCGCTGATCGACGGCGCCTACGGCAAGGCACCGGAGCGGTGTTCCCTGTACGGGACCGAGCTGTGGGACCGCCTCGACGAGGAGCAGCGCGGCGAGCTGAGCCGTCAGGAGGCGGCGGCAGCGGCTGCGTCGGGGATCTGGTTCGAGCTGATCCTCATGCAGGGCCTGGTGCGCCACGTCTACAACAGCGACCCGACGACGCACAACGCCCAGTACGCGCTCACCGAGATCGCCGACGAATGCCGTCACAGCACCATGTTCGCCCGCTCGATCGCGAAAACCGGCGGTGTCGTCCGTCGGCCGAGCCGCTCGGCGCACCGGGCGGGCAAGGTGTTCGGCGCGGTCTGCGGTCCGGCGTTGCTGTTCGCCGGGGCGATCTACGTCGAGGAACTCGCCGACGGGATGCAGCGCGAGATGATGCGTGACTCCAGCCTGCAGCCGATGATCCGGATGATCTCCCGAATCCACGTCCTGGAAGAGGCGCGCCACATCAGCTTCGCCAAGGACGAACTGGAGCGGGCCTGGGCCCGGCACGGGCGCGTCGGGCGCGAGCTGATCCGCTGGGCGATCGCCGCGATGGCGTTCGTCGCGACGTCGGAACTGCTGCACCCCAAGGCGTACACATCCGTCGGGCTCGATCCCCGCGAAGCCCGTCAGGTCGCCAAGACCAACCCCCACTGGCGCCGGACGAAGGCACAGTGGGCGGCCAAAGCCGTCGAGCACTTCACCGAAATCGGGCTCATCAAGGGACCGAGCCGGAGGCTATGGCGCCGCGCCGGCGTCCTCGGCTGAGAAGAAGCACGAAAGGAACCCATGTCCGCACGTACCGGCCAGGTACTCGGCCTCACCATCGCCGCGACCGGTCTCGCCCACTTCGCCGCCCCGTCGGCCTTCGAGCCCGTGACACGGATGGCCTTCTCCGGCGACACCCGCCGGTGGACTTATCGCAACGGTGCCACCGAACTCGCCATCGGCCTCGCGATCGCGGCCGGTCCCACGCGTAAGGCGGGGGCCGCCGGGCTGGCCGTCTACGCCGGCTGGCTGGCCAAGCGGGTCCTCGCGCGGCGCTGAGCAGCAGCGTGTCATGAGGGGTCCCCATAGGACGAAATTTGTCAAGGGACTCGATGGTCTCTTCCTGGCTCATGGGCGCGGTGGTGGGAGTGCGCTGCTCGGCAGCGGCAGTCATGCGGGTTTC
>NZ_JBFBBY010000310.1:0-2828 GCF_040682875.1 Amycolatopsis sp. NPDC051071
CCTTGCGCCTAGCGCAAGGAAGGGGGCCTTCATGTACTTCACGCGAGCAACGCCGCAGGTGACGCGTAAGTGCTTAAGAGCGGGGTCGCTCTAACGACCCAGAACACTCACTACGCCATACTGCCGTCCCCCGCGCGGGCGGCGCCGGACGGCACCGCGCTCACCTGACGCGGCGGAACAGAAAACGTTGCTGTGTAAGGCTTCCCGTTGCAGTTGACGGTCAGCGGGTAGCTGCCGGGTGCCGTACCGGCCTTGAGTTCGACGTCCGCGCTGACGTTGGCCGGGACCCCGATGAGTGGCCCGTAATCGTACTTCCCGACGGTCAGCACGGGCGAAGAGAACGTCGTCGACTTCGGCGCCTTCAGCCCCTCGCCGGGGCACTGCGCCAGCGCCACGTTGAAGTCGCCGTGCACGTACTTGTTGACGAGTCCGACGTCGTAGGCCGTGTCGTCGTTCAGTTGCACGGTGACACCGGGTTCGGGCGGCGCCTGCTGGGCGAGACCGGTCGCCGGACCTGCCAGCACCGCCGCGCCGATCGCCACCATTCCGGCCAGAACCCTGCGAACCACGAAAAACCCCTAGCTGTCAACGAAACACCGACACGCGCTAGACGCGGGCACCCCCGCGAGGGTTGCTTCGCCGGAGAAACTCAGTCCAGGTCGTCGTGACGCATCAGCTGGCGGCCTGCCTCGGTGATCGACCCCGAGAGCGACGGGTACACCGAAAAGGTCAGCGCCAGATGTTCCACGGTGAGCTGGTTCTGTACGGCGAGCGCGATGGGAAGGACGAGTTCGCTCGCGTTCGGGGCCACGACCACCCCGCCGACGACCACGCCGGTGGCGGGGCGGCAGAACAGCTTCACGAAACCGCGTCGCAGGCCTTCCATTTTCGCGCGGGCGTTCGTCGCGAGCGGAAGCATGATGGTGCGGGCGGGTACCGCACCCGAGTCGATCGCCTGCTGGCTGATGCCGACGGTCGCGATCTCGGGGTGGGTGAACACGTTGGCGGCGACGGTTTTGAGCTTGATCGGCGCGACACCTTCGCCGAGTGCGTGCCACATCGCGATACGGCCCTGCATGCTGGCCACCGAGGCGAGCATCAGCACGCCGGTGCAGTCACCGGCGGCGTAGATGCCGGGCGCGCTGGTGCGGGAAACGCGGTCGACGCCGATGAAGCCGCCGGGGCCCGCCTCGATGCCGACCTTGTCCAGGCCGATGTCGGTGGTGTTGGGCACGGAACCGACGGTCATCAACGCGTGGCTGGCTTCGATCACGCGGCCGTCGGCGAGGTGGATCTCGACGCCCTTGTCGGTCCGGACGACTTTGTCGGCGCGCGCCTGCTTGGCGACCGTGGTGCCGCGCTGCGAGAAGACCTCTTCGAGCACCGCGGCGGCGTCGGCGTCCTCGTGCGGGAGCACGCGGTCGCGGCTGGACACGACGGTGACCTTGACACCCATCTCGGTGTAGGCCGAGGCGAATTCGGCGCCGGTGACACCCGAACCGATGACGGCGAGGTGCTCGGGAAGTTCGCGGAGGTCGTAGAGCTGACGCCAGTCGAGGATGCGCTCGCCGTCCGGCACCGCGCCGGGCAGGACACGCGGGGTGGCGCCGGTGGAGATGAGGACGACGTCGGCGTCGAGCACCTCGACGGAGCCGTCGTGCACGGTGACGGCGACCTTGTGGGTGGCGAGGCCGGTCTCTTCGTCGTCGAACCGGCCCTGGCCGATGACGACGCGGACGCCCTCGCGCTGCACCCGGGCGCGGATGTCGGCGGACTGCGCGAGCGCGAGGCCCTTCACCCGGCCGTGGACGGTCGGCAGGTCGACGCTCGTGTCCGCCATGTCGGTGTTGATGCCGAGTTCGCGGAGGTCGTGCATGTTCGCGAGCGCGCCGGAGGAGGCGATGAACGTCTTCGACGGAACACAGTCGTAGAGCACGCACGCGCCGCCGAGACCGTCGCGTTCGACGATGGTGACGTCGGCTCCATGCTGGGCCGCGACCAGTGCCGCTTCGTAACCGGCGGGTCCTCCGCCCATGATCACGATCTTGGTCACCGGTCTCCTCCTCGCAGTGGTGTCTGTGACTGCGTTTACCGTACGCGGGCGACCGCTGGGCTGATTGGGTGGCCGGACACGGCATGTGCGTCCAGCCGGGTCAGCGACGGGTCGCTAGGCTGTCGCCGTGCCGTTGTATGCCGCGTATGGATCCAATATGGAGCCCGCCCAGATGTTGGAGCGAGCTCCCCACTCTCCGATGGCCGGCACCGGCTGGCTCGAAGGCTGGAGGTTGACCTTCGGCGGTGAGGACCTGGGCTGGGAAGGCGCGCTGGCGACCATCGTCGAAGACCCGGGCTCCCGGGTCTTCGTGGTGCTGTACGACGTCACGCCGCTGGACGAAGACGGCCTCGACCGCTGGGAAGGCGGCGAGCTCGGCATGCACACCAAGCTCCGGCTGCGGGTGCAGACCATGGACGGTTCCGTCCTGCCGTGGCTGTACGTCGTGGACGCCTACGAGGGCGGTCTCCCGTCCGCGCGTTATCTGGGTGTCCTCGCCGACGCCGCCGAGGCCGCGGGCGCCCCCTCGGACTACGTCGACGCGCTCCGCACCCGCCCCTGCCAGGGGATCTCCGGCTGACCACGCGAGTCACGCCCCCAAGCACGCGAGTTCCGCCCCCAAGCACGCAAGTCACGCCTTCAAGCACGCGAGTTCCGCCCCCAAGCACGCAAGTTCCGCCCCCAAGCACGCAAGTTCCGCCCCCAAGCACGCAAGTTCCGCCCCCAAGCACGCAAGTCACGCCCCCAAGCACGCAAGTCACGCCCCCAAGCACGC
>NZ_JBFBBY010000311.1:0-2792 GCF_040682875.1 Amycolatopsis sp. NPDC051071
CACACACGGACACACACGGACACACACGGACACACACGGACACACACGGACACACACGGACACACACGGACACACACGGACACACACGGACACACACGGACACACGCGCTCAGCCGTTCAGCCGGTCACCTGATAGCCGGAGGTCCGGTTCCGCCCGGTGTTCTTGGCCTCGTAAAGGGCCCGGTCCGCGACCGCGATCAGGGCGTCCAGGTCGGTCACACCCGGCCGGTCGGCGAGACCGATCGACACCGTGACGTGCTCCGGAAGGCCGTCCGCCCGGCAGGCGATACTCGACCGGATCCGTTCCGCGATCGCGTGCGCGTGCACGGCGGGCGTGCCGGGCAGCAGGACGACGAACTCCTCGCCGCCGAACCGCCCGACCAGATCGGTCCCGCGTACCTCGGCGCGCAGGGTTTCCGCGATGGCGGCCAGATACCGGTCGCCGATCAGATGCCCGTGCCGGTCGTTGATCAGTTTGAACCGGTCGACGTCGAGCATCAGCAGGCTGGTGTGCCGTCCGGCGCGGCACGCGCGGTCGAGTTCGTCGGCCGCGGCGTCGCGCCACGCCTTGGCGTTGAGCAGGCCGGTCTTCGCGTCACTGCGTGCCTGCCGTTTCAGTTGCCGCAGCAGCACGCCGCGGTGCAGCACCAGCGTGATCCCGACGATCAGCAGCAGGACCATCGGCCAGTCCCGCAGCGCCCACGCGACCACGACGCCGAGTGCGATCGTCGCCGCTTCGAGCGCGTACTCGAACGGCTTCGCCAGCGCGTCGCGCAGCCGGTCGTGCGGGGTGCCGTAGTACACCGCGACGGTCATCAGCACGGTGTTGACCAGCAGGAAGACCCCACCGGCCGCGACGACCACGCCGAACGACCGGACGTCGCGGGGGAGGACGGCGAACGGGACGGCGTACCGGTCGAGGAAGGCGGCGGCCGCGAAACCCGAGAGCACGGTCGCCGACATGGAGAACGTCCGCCGGAACAACGGGTTCGGCTGCCCGCGGAACCAGCGGTAGAAAAACGACACGGCGATGACCAGCGCGGCGAGCGTGGGGTGCACCAGCAGGACCGCGGCGAACGTCCAGACGCTGTCCAGTGAAATGTGCGGTGTACCGGCGAATCGTTCCCGCACGCGTTCCACGGGGCGTGACAACTCTGTGTACAACACGACGCTGAGGAGCAGGACCGCGAAGGGGACCGCGTCGCCCGGAGTGACCGGGACGCGGAGAAGAGACCAGGTGGGTCCCGCGATCGCCACGACGTCCACCAGGAGGACGAAGCCGATCAAACCGCGGTGGGGTAGCCGCCACAGCGCCCAATTCGTTAGCGCCACGGACACGAACGTAATCGGTTGGATACTAGGTGTCACTACGCTGTATGGGTAGGCGTGGAGACACCACGCGTGACCGGATCGGGGACTTGGAGGGGGTGAGCTCCATGCGCGGGCAGAACTGGTGAACATCCGGTTCCGGTCAAAGGGGGTGAAGCGGGGCCACGTGGCGCCATGCCCGGGTGGCCGGAACAGCCACTACGAGACCGGCGAGTGCGATGACCGAGACCGTCGTCGCGGGTGAACCGAGTACGCCGACGAGCAGGCCGCCGGCGATCAGCCCGATTCCCTGCACGGCGATGAGTCCCGACCCGGCGAGGCCGAACGCCTGGCCTCGTTCGGTGTCGGGTACCAGCCGCATGAACGTGGTGCTCGCGGTGACCTGGTAGGCCGCGCACATCCCGGACAGCACGAGCAGCCCGGCGGCGTAGGGGAGCGCGGGCCGGAACCAGAACGCCGCGAGCGGCGCGATCGCGCCCAGCGCCAGTGCGCCGACCAGCCGCAGCCGGGCTTCGGGCCGGACGAGGCGGCCGAGGACGAACACGCCGAGCACGATCCCGGCCGGATGCGCCGCGAGCAGCAGTCCCGCCGTCACCGCCCCGCCGCCGATCTCCGCCGCGTAGGGCACCGCGAGACCCTCCGGCACGATGACGAACCCCGCCAGCCACGCCAGGCCGACCAGCGCGCGCAGCCGCCGGTCGCGCCAGATCGTGCGGGCACCGGCCGAAAGCCGCCGCAACGTCGACGTCGCGGGCCCGCCGGATCCGGTCGCGGGCCGGAGGTGGACGCCGAGCCGCAGGACGATCGCGGAGATCGCGAACGTCACCGCGTCCAGTGCGAGCCCCCGGCCGGTCCCGGCCGCGGCGATCACCGCGCCACCCAAGGCGAATCCGGCGAGCTGGCCGAGCTGGTTGGTGATCTTCAGCAGCGACTGGCCGAGCACGTACTGGTCCCCGCTCAGCACCGAAGGCAGGACGGCGGCCTGTGCGGCGTTGAACGGCGCGTTGGCCAGCTGCACCACCACGAGGACGGCGGCGAGCACGGGCAGCGGGATGCCGGGGATCGCGAGTACCGCGACCAGGATCGCCCGGACGACGTCGGAGCAGACCATCACCGCACGACGCGGGAACCGGTCGGCGAGCCCGCCGAACAGCGGCCCGCCGATCAGGTCGGGCAGGTAGGTGAGCGCGTACGTCAGCGCGGGCCAGGTCGCCGACCGGGTCCGCTCGAACACCAGTACCGACAGCGCGACCCTGGCCACCTGGTCGCCGAGGATCGACTGGAGTTCCGCGAACCAGATCGCCCGCAGTTCACCGACCGCGAAGATCTGCCGGAAGGTCGCCTTGGAGTCCACGAGGTGGCCACCCCCGCTCGGTCGGGTCGGCCACCCAGCGTACCGCCCCGGACGCGCTTGGTGAACCCCGGAAGCGCGTGAAGGCCCCCTTCCCTCGACTGAGCCGAGG
>NZ_JBFBBY010000312.1:0-2775 GCF_040682875.1 Amycolatopsis sp. NPDC051071
GATCCTTCGCGCCGACTCGGGGCAGATCTTCCTTGCCGGTCAGCGGGTCGACCAGCTCAACGAGCGTAAGCGCAGTTGGGTCGTTCTAACAACCCAAATCACTCACGACCCGGCGACCCGGCCGCATCCGGTGGCCGTGTGGATTCTGGCGCGTTAGATGATCCGAAATCCACACAGTCCCGCACGACAGTCCCGGTCACCCCCGGATCCGGCGGGGTGTGCTCAGGAGATCCAGAATCGCCACCCGACCGCCTGACGTTGCCCGCGCAGCGACCACCCCGGGAGTCAAGAGAGCAAGTCCACCAGCGCGTCACCACGAGGTGTCCGGACCACCAGGACGACCTGGCCCTCGCGGTGCCGCTGGATCAGCCCCGCCGAGACGAGCTGTTCACAGTGGTAGGTCGCGGTGCTCGCGGCACACGAGAGGAGGTTCGCGATCTCCCCCATGCGCGCGGCCCTTCCCAAGTGCCGCAACAGTTTCGCGCGGTGGGCGCCGACGACCAGGTCGAGTCCGTCGACGCCGGGGCGGGGTTCGGCCCGGCCGTTGTCGAGCAGGCCGTCCAGTCCGGGCAGGGGGTAGCCGATCCAGATGGCGTCCTCTTCGTCGAAGTTGGCCACCACCGATCGGCAGCCCGCGAGCATCGGGACGAGGATCAGCCGGCGGCCGCGGGTGGAGTAGCGCGCCGGTTCGGCGTCGGGTAGCAGCAGTGCGCCGCTTTGGAACCGGAAATGGGGCCGCAGCAGGCTGAGTACCGCGTCGGTCCCGCCGCGGACCGACGCGACGCCGATCCGCTCGATCTCGCGGTCGAGCAGGGGACGGGCTTTGGTCCACAGGTTCTCGGTGGCCAGCCTGGTCGCGGTGAAGGCGTCCGCGAGGGAAGGGGCCCAGCGTCTCGGATGGTCGGCGGCCTGCCGCCAGTGCGCGGGCAGCCGGTCGCCGAAGACCTCTTCCAGCCCCTTCAGGACATCGGCCTCCGGCAACTCACGCAGCACCTCCGCCTGGCTCGCGGCGGAGGCGTCTCGCGCGGGGCTGATCGGCACGATGAAGTCGGGCTGCACGGAGGTGCCCCGGCGGGTCAGCGCGCTCGCGGCGCGGTAGCCCTGCTCGGGGATCGCCGCGGCCACCTGGCGGCGCCAGGCGGCTGGCAGCCCGCGGTCATATCCGCCGACGACTTCGACCAGCATCGAGACGAGCGAAATATGCGGGGAAACCGCTACTCCGACCTGAATCGTGCTGGTGTCACCGAGTTCGAGCCGGGTATAGGAGGCCTGGGGCGGCGTCTCGCGCATCCGGTGTCCCTCCTGGGATTGGGCGTCGCAGCACGCGATATTAGCGCCCCTGGTCAATACCCAGTCCGGGCCGGAAACGAGCCGCAGGACGCTTTTCCCTGGTCAGAGGCGGGGAAAGCGTCCTGCGGCCGATACGGCGACCTCAGCAGGCGAGTTGCTCATTCATGATGAGGAACGCGCCGAGACCGTGGAAATCGTTGGTGTTGCGCTGACGTGCGTAGTAATACGCCGTGTCTCCGACATTCGTGCCTTCGGAGATGTTCTCGATGTTCGTGAGGCCGTCTTGGCCGGTCGAAACCTGGGAAAGGACACCGGAATAGCCCTTCGCGGCCACTGGTCCGTACTCGCGGCCGACGTAGCCGCGTTCCACCGCGCGGGAGAGCAGGAACGTGTACATCGCCGAAGCCGAGGTCTCCAGCCAGTTGCCCTGCTCGCCGCCTCGGTCGACGAGCTGGAACCAGCGGCCCGAAGCCCGGTCCTGCCACCGGGTGTAGCCGGCCGCGAGGAACCGGACGATCTCGACGAGACGACGTCGCCGGGGATGGCCGGCCGGCAGGATCTCGAGGAGGTCGATCGACGCCATCCCGAGCCAGCCGATCGCGCGGGCCCAGTGGTACGCCGAATGCCGCCCCGGCCCCGACGCCCACGGTTCCGAGCCGTCCTCGTCGTAGGCGTGGTAGAGCAATCCCTTCGCGGGCTCCTTCAGCCGGTCGAAGTAGACGATGACGTTCTTCGCGGATTCTTCGTAGCAGTAGCCGGGATCGCCGAAGGTCTTGCCGTACAAGGCGAGGAACGGCTGCGCCATGTACACGCCGTCCGCCCACAGCTGGCCTGACTTGCTCGTGGCGTGGAACATCCCACCGTCGGACGTCCGGGGATAGGACGGGAACCGGTTTCGCAGCTGCCCGGCCGCGGTCTTGTACTTCGCCTGCCCGGTTTCGGTGTACAGCAAGGGGAACATCTGCCTGGAGCGCATCGCGTCCAGATTGGTGAACCCGTTCGAAATGCCGTCTTCGGTGACGAACCGGTCGTACCAGGCGAGAATGTAGTCGAGGTAGCGCCGGTCACCGGTGCGCCGGTAGACGAGGTACTGGCCATAGAGGTACAGACCGCGGGTGTAGCCCCAGCCGCCGAGTGTGGCCGGGGTGAACCGCTTCATCGTCGAGTCGACGACCGCGCGGGACCAGTCCACCGGTGCGGCAGCGGCGGCCGCACCGGGGACGGCCAGCGCGCCGAGCGCGCCCGCGGTGCCCAGCAGCATCGTCCGTCGTGAAAGGTGAGGATCTGGGGACATTCGTGGCCCTTCCTGCGCCGGGGACACCGGGAGAGTGGTGGCCGGGATGCCGATCCGCCGTCCGTCGGCATCCCGGCCGGCTCGGACACGCCCTAGGGCGTGTCTGGCAAATCTCGTTCGTGGTCTTCGCGCCCAGGCGGTCCCTGGCGGCGTGGGGGGGGGGGGCCGGGACTTGACGGAAGCGGGCGTAG
>NZ_JBFBBY010000313.1:0-2765 GCF_040682875.1 Amycolatopsis sp. NPDC051071
GGTACGTGGACCCGGCCAACTCCGAGGTGTTCGTCGCCCCGGAGAACGAGGCGTACTGGGTCGGCCCGCGTCCCGCCGAGCACGGCGTCGACGACAGCCGGAGGTACCGACAGTTTCGGCTCAGGCCGGACGGCGTGCTAGGACGTGCAGTCTGCTGGAGATGTCCAGCAGCGGCGAAACCGACGCGGCCGCCAGCTCGAACTCGGCCAGATCCTCTTCCCGCACCCCGCCGGGCACGAAGTCCGCCACTACGCCGTCACCCTGCAACAAGGCCACTTCGAGCCCCACCGCGGTCAGCTGAGCCCGCAGGCCCTCGGCGTCGAACCGGCGCCGCACGGTCTCCCGGCCGCCACCCAGCACGCCGCTCTCGGCCGCGAGCAGTTCCCGTGCCTCGCCGAGCCGTCCGGCCAGCGCGCGCTGCAGGATCGCCGCGTGGCGGTTCGCCACGAGCACCGACACCGCGCCGCCGGGTTTGACCGCCGCGGCCAGCGCGGCAAGCACCGCCGCCGGATCGTCGACGACCTCGAGCAGGCCGTGCGCGAGCACCAGGTCGGCCGAGCCGGGCCGCACGTGGGCACCGAGCGCGTCGGAGTCGTCGGCGATCACCGTGATGCTGCCGGAGACGCCCTCCTCCTCGGCGCGGCGGCGCAGGGTCGCCAGTGCGTTGGGGTTCGGCTCCACGACGGTCACCAGGCAGCCTGCCGACGCCAGCGGCACCGCCCAGCCGCCGCTCCCGCCGCCGACGTCGACGACGTCGGGCTGTTGTGCGCCTCGCGCCCGGGCGGCCCGGAGTTCTGCTTCGAGAACCCGGCGGACCGCCCCCGATCCCCGCGTGGCCACGGTGTCCGTCTTCATAAACGCACAGCGTAATGCCCGCCGTCAGGCGACCGGAGGGTGTAGTCCGATGCGGTGTTCGACACCTTGCCGGGGAGCCACCCCGCCAAGGGCCCGTAGGCTGTATCGAGTGCACACGGTCGCTGTTCTCAGCCTGAAGGGTGGCGTCGGTAAAACGACGGTCGCCCTCGGTGTCGCGTCCGCAGCCCTGCGCAGGGGCACCCGGACCCTGGTCGCCGACCTCGACCCGCAAGGCAACGC
This sequence comes from Amycolatopsis sp. NPDC051071, assembly GCF_040682875.1. Lineage (NCBI taxonomy): Bacteria > Bacillati > Actinomycetota > Actinomycetes > Pseudonocardiales > Pseudonocardiaceae > Amycolatopsis > Amycolatopsis sp. NPDC051071. The sequence goes on from NZ_JBFBBY010000313.1 coordinate 1,096, forward strand.
CACCACCTCGCTGGACCCGCCCATGACCGACCGCACGCTGGCCGACGTCCTGGAGACGCCGGTGCGCTCGGTGCTCGAACGGGCGATCGCGCCCAGTGTGTGGAGCGACCAGATCGACGTCCTCGTCGGCGCCGAAGAGCTGGAGATGCTCAACGAGCCCGACGCCGACAACCAGCGGCTGGAGAACCTCTCCCGCGCGCTCGACGAACTGCACACCAACCCGCTGCGCGAAGAGCCCTACGAGCTGGTGATCCTCGACTGCCCGCCGTCACTCGGCAGGCTGACCCGCTCGGCGCTGGTGGCCGCGGACAGCGCACTGATCGTCACCGAGCCGACGATGTACGCCGTTTCCGGCGCCCGTCGCGCGCTCGAAGCCATCGAGAAGATCCGCGAGGAGCAGAACCCGGGGCTGCGGCCGATCGGCGTCGTGGTCAACAAGCTCCGCGTGCGCTCCTACGAACACCAGTTCCGCGTCGCCGAACTGCGGGAGAACTTCGGCCCGCTGGTGATGCCGACGGCCATCCCGGACCGGCTCGCGGTGCAGCAGGCGCAGGGCGCGTGCAGCCCGATCCACGAGTGGCACTCCCCCGGCGCGCAGGAGATCGCGCTCACCTTCAACATGATCCTGGCGAAGGTCCTCCGCTCGAGCCGGGCCGGACGGCACCGCGTCCGCGGTGACGAAGACGCTCCAGAGCCCGAGCCCACCGAAGAGGCGGCCAAGCTGAGCGACACCGGCACGGGTTAACGGCCATGCCCGAAGGCGACACCGTTTTCCTCGCCGGCAAGGTCCTCGACAAGGCGCTGGCGGGCAAAACGCTGCTGCGCGGCGAGTTCCGGGTTCCCCGGCTCGCGACGGCCGACGTCGCCGGACGGGACGTGCTCGGCGTCGGGACGGTCGGCAAGCATCTGCTCACCCGTTTCTCCGGCGGCCTCACCCTGCACAGTCATCTGCGGATGGACGGCAAGTGGGCCGTGTACCCGGCGGGCGCGCGCTGGCGCCATCCGGCGCATCACGCGCGGGCCATCCTGGCGACCGAAGACATGCAGGCGATCGGTTTCCGCGTGCACGACCTCGAACTCGTGCCCACGGACGAGGAAGACCGGCTCGTCGGCCACCTCGGCCCGGACCTGCTCGATCCACAGTGGACGGACGAGCACGCGAAGCGGGCGGCCGTGGCGCTGGCCGCGGATCCGGCTCGCGAATTGGGTGACGCCCTGCTGGATCAGCGGATCATGGCGGGTATCGGGAACATGTACAAGGTCGAGATGTGCTTCCTGCTCGGCGTCACGCCATGGACCCCGGTTTCCGCGGTGGACCCCGCGAAGGCCGTCGCGCTCGGCCGTAAACTGCTGAAGGCCAACGCTTGGCGGACCTCGCAGACCACCACCGGGGACCTGCGCCGCGGCCGCGAGCACTGGGCCTACGAACGGACCAAACAAGGCTGCTTCCGTTGTGGCGGACGGCTCCGGGTCGCACCCCAGGGCGCCGGACACCAGGCAAGGCCCACGTGGTTCTGCCCGAAATGCCAGTCAGGACCCGCTCCCAGCGGCTAGGGCGTGTCTGGCAAATCTGTTCGATGGGCTTCGTGATCCAGGTGGTTCCTGGTGGTGTGGGCCCTTCGACCTCGTACTGGAAGGTGGGGGTGGGTTGGGGCCCCCCCCCCCGGGGC
>NZ_JBFBBY010000314.1:0-2747 GCF_040682875.1 Amycolatopsis sp. NPDC051071
TGCACACGCAAGTACCGCAACCAGAGGACTAAACGCGGAGGTAGGAGCCGGGCGAGGGCGCTAGAACCAGGAAGGGCCGGGGGTGGGGCGTTCGGGGCGCCAGCCGGTCGCCTCGGTGAGCCGCGCCGAGACGACGCGCTGCGAACGCGCCAGCACCGACATCAGGCCGAGACGGCTCGCCGGCCACTTCGGCAGCGCACGGGCCCGCCGGACACCGCCCGCGGCGGCCATCGCCTCGCCGAGTTCCTGCTTCCGCACGGGATCCGCGGCCAGGTTGTAGACGCCGCTCGGCGCACCCAGCGCCGCGATGGCCCCGGCCGCCGCGTCGTCCGGGTGGATCGGCGACGTCCAGTCGGTCCGGCGGCCGATGATCAGCGGCGAACCGCGTCGCGCGGCCGCCAGCATCGCCGTGGTCATCGGGTCGCCGGAGACCAGCAGCCCGATCCGCAGCCGGATCGCGGTGCGACCTTCGCCGGCCAAAGCGGCGATGTTCGCGTGCGCCACGGTCGACGACGCGATGTTGCCGCGGAGTTCGAGTGGCGAGTCCTCGTCCAGTTCGCGGTCGCCGCCGTCGGCGTAGACGAACGAAATCCCTTCCTGCACCACGATCCCGAGTTCGTCGACCCGCCGGACCGCGGCCGCGAGTGTCCGGCTGCCGTCGACCCGCACACGGTCGTTCTCGGCCCAGCCGGACAGCGTCACGGCGTGCCGCGCGTCCGGGATCCGGGTCGCCACGTTCAGCACCGCGTCGTGTCCGCGCAGCGCACCGGCGAGGGAATCGACGTCGAACAGCGAGCCCGTCACCGGCTTCGCGCCTGTCGCGCGCACGGCCGCGACGCGGTCCTCGCTCCTCGCCAGCCCGCTCACCTCGTGGCCCCCGGCCAGCAACCGCCGCACCAGCGGCCGTCCGAGTACTCCCGTTGCCCCGATCACCATCACGCGCATCTGTCCATCCCTTTCCGATCGCCTTCACGACCTGGACGAGACCGGCTTCGACAACGTGACGGCGTCAGCCCGCCGGGATCTCCCCGATCTGGTCCGCGGGCGGAGCCTGGATGTCGGCCCGCGTTCCCCACTCGCTGTAGTGCGTGGTGGTCCTGGCCTGCGCGCTGTCCGGGACACCCGAGGCGGCGAGGACCGGTGCCAGGTCGAGGACGACCTTAAGGGGCTGATGCGCGCCGTCGAGCCAGATTTCCATGGGCAGCTTCCCGAGTTTGCCGCCCAGTTCCCCGACGGCCTCCGCCGACAACCCGGCGGGCAGATCGCCGCCCAGCGCGGCAAGGTCGATGTCCAGCCGGTAGTGCTCGGTGGAGACGCCGTCGAGATCGGCGTGCTCGGAGCCGGTGAGCGTGCCCGCCCGCCGGATCTGGTCGAGCGCCCGGCCCGGATCGCTCTGTTTGGCCAGCTGGTCGAGGCTACCGCCGAGGACCTGGGAGAACGGGTCGCTGCCGTCGGGGGAGACCTTGATCCACGGCTTGCCGTCGGGGACGTCTTCGCGGGAGCTCTCGGGGACCTTCGCGAAGACGGTCTTGCCGACCAGCCGGAGTTCCATCGGCTCGCCGACGAAGTCCGTGTTCATCACCAGCGCGGTGCCCGCCCGCGCGACCTTGGCCTGGCCTTCGCTCTTCGACCGCATCGCGCCCGCCGTGACGTCGGTGGCGAACTTCGCCGCCTTGCCGTCGATGGCGGCCGTGGTCCCGTCGGCCAGCGCGTGGGCGTCGGCGAACGACACGGTGTCGCCGTCGCAGCCGCCGAGCAGCGCGCCGAGTACGAGCACGACGGCGGGCAGGGCCGTTCTCCGCATGGGACCGTCCTCGGCTGTGTTGATGGAGCGCGGGCGGTCAAGCGAAACACAGCACGGACCCCGGACCCGATCGGGGGAACGGCTCAGCGGCTGTCACCGACCGCTTCGGGCGGCGGCGCGATGATCACCACGTCCGAGGCCCAGCTGTCGTACTTGATCGTGGCCTTGCCCAAGGTGACCCGCACCGGGCGCTGATCGGCGTCGAGCCACACCTCGGCCGGGGCGCCGCCGAGGTCGAGGACGTAGTGGGTGGCGGCCGCGCCGTTCAGTCCACCCTGCTCGGCTTTGGTGACCTTGCCGGTTTTCGAGATCCGGTCGGCAGTGCGCGTCGGGTCCATCGCCTCGACGACGTCCGTCATCAGCTTGCCGTTGGCCGCCGACAGCGCGTCCTTGCCGTCGGCGGTGATCTTGACCCATTCCTTGCCGGTCTTGTGTTCCTGGACCTGCGCGTCGGACAGGTGGTAGTAGAGGACGCCGTCGGCGAAGATCAGGTCCCGCTTCTCACCGGCGATCTCGGCGACCATCGAGAACTTGCTGTTCGGGCCCTCGTAGAGGCCGGAACTGGTCACCACGACCTTGCGGCCGTCCTCGGCGGTGGTCTCGAGCGCGATCTTCGACGACCTGGCCTTCTGCGTGCCCGCGCCGGCTGCCGAGGCCAGCTGGGCCGCGTCGGCGAGCGGTGGCGCCGCCGGTTTCTCTTCCGCGGAACAACCGCTCAGCAGCACGAGAGCGGTACAGACGGCAGCGAATCCGGTGGCACGCATAGGACTCCCTCGGGTGAATGGTCTGTACCACCACCGTAGTGCCTGACGCGTGAATTTCCACCGTCTGATGGTTTGAGTGCGCGTGAAGGCCCCCTTCCCTCGGCTGGTCACTCAAAACCATGGCCGAGGGAAGGGGGCCTTCACGCGCTTGCCAGGGGACTAGCGCCTGGCCTTCTTCA
>NZ_JBFBBY010000315.1:0-2739 GCF_040682875.1 Amycolatopsis sp. NPDC051071
CTCGTACCGGGTCGTACTCGGTCGAAGGGCCCACGCCGCCAGGGACCGCCTGGGCGCGAAGACCACGAACGAGATTTGCCAGACACGCCCTAGTGCTCTGATCGTCAACGTCGGCCGGGCTGGATGGCCGAATCAGCCCTGACGACGAAACGCAGCCCGGCCCGCCATCACGTTCACCAGGACACAGAAACATCCTGCGCGATCCCGACCAGGTTTCCGTCCGCCGCCTTGACCACCGCCAACCGGCGGCCGGGAGCATTGACGATCCCTGCCGACGCGGTCCCGTCACCCGGGTGCAGCACCCCTTCGGCGTCCTGCACCAAAACCGTCGCGCCGGAGGCGACCAGCTCACCGTGGGCCTTCTCGACGTCGTCGACCTTGAAGAACACCAACGGGTAATCAGCCCACGGCAGCCGCGACAACCCGATCTCGACCCCACCGTCGGCGAAAGTGGCGTAATCGGCGCTCTGATACACCGGCTACCGCCTACCACCGACAAGAAATCGATCACCGGCATCGACCGGCCTTGCCAGATCCGCGGTCTGTCCGGTGGCCACAACGTCCCGGCAGACACCCACCGCACGCCCGACGCGATCGTTCTGGGAATTCCCCTTTCAGGGGTGACAGGGATTGTCGTGCGGGACTGTGTGGATTGTGGATCATCTAACGCGCCGGAATCCACACGGTCACCGGATGTGTCGGCTCTGTGTAGATGACGCACTTGCCAAAGGCCTTGGACAGCCAGAGGAGGTCCGCCGGTCGCCGCGCTACCAGGGTGTCCGGCCGGCGCCCAGTTGTGCCAGCAGAGCGGCGGGGTCGGGGCCACTGTGGGTATCGGGCCACTGCCGGACCTGCTCTTCGGCCCAGTCCGCCCACTGGCGGGTCATCTGTGCCAGTCCGACCCGGTAGGCCTGGGTCAGGCCGACAATATGCGCCCGGTCGGGGTACGGCTCGTCGCCATCCGCGTAGTCGTGCGTGATCATGGTCGCGCCGGCCTGGGTTTGATCGGCCCAGACGCGCATCGCTTTGATCGCGCCGAGCAGGTCGTCCTTGTCGCCGAGATCGGAGAACAGGATCTTCATCATCGCGTCGAACTGGAACTGCGGTTCGGCGGCGGGGCCGGACAGCCAGCGGCGCAGTTCTCGACGCCCGGCCGGGGTGATCGAATAACGGGTGCGGCGCCGCCCGCCGTCGGCCTCGGCGGCCGCCGTGGCCAGGCCGTGGGCTACCAGCGCCTTGGGCTCGCTGTAGACCACGCTCTCGGCCGCGGCCCAAAACGTGCCGCTGCGCTTGAACTGCTGAGCCAGCTCATAGGGCGTATGCGGGCGCAGTCCGAGCAGACCCAGGACGCCATAGGACACCGTGGTGAGCTTCTTGGTCCGGCCGGCCAAGTCCGCCTCCCCCTCTTGCCAAGTACTTCGTTTCGGAGTATAGACATACTCTGAAACGGAGTATCTCTCCCAGCGAGGTGTCCCATGACCCAGACACCACCCACCCCCGACACCGAGTGGCTTTACCTTCGCCGAGCCGCCCTGAGCATGTCGGCGATCGCCGCCGCGGTGTTCGGCCTGCTGGCCGGCTGCGGCGCGGGGTTACGCGGGTTCACACTCGGCGAACCGTTCCCCCACGGTGCGTCGTTCACCGCCCTGGCCTGGGTATCCGTCGTCCTCGCACCCGTACTGGTCTGGATCTTCGTCGGCCTTGCCGTGCTCGTGGGCGGCATCGTTCTCGTGACCCGGGGAACCTGGTCGGGCCCCCAGGTCATCGAGTCCGGCCTGAACGCCATTCTGGTCATAGCGGCCTACACACTGGCTCCCGTCGTGCTGATGTTCATCGGGCCGTTCGTGCTCTGGTTGCTCTTCTGGATCGAGACGGGGTTCGGGACCTGCGTCCCTCCCTCCTGCAAGGGCGTTCCGGCCGTCCCCTGACACGACCGGGACTCACGTCATCCACACTCTCGTACCGCTGGTCAGCCGCTTCCACGCAGGCTGGGGCGGGAAAGTCATATAAGGATGGGAAATGACAGCTCAGACTGTCCAATCTGGACAAATATTGCTATGCCGCAACGGCGATAGCGTCACCTTCTCGCCGGGCTCGGCGTCATCGGGTTTCATCGGTCGTGGCGAAGGCGGAAGGAGTCGCACAAGATGTCCGACAGCTCATTGACACGCGACTCGACACCGCGGACGCGGATGATTATCGACTGCTGGCCGAGTTGCTGGTGCAACTGAACGACACGCAAGCGCTGCTCGCGCTGGCTGAGCGGGCTAAATTGAACAACGATCCCGATATTCAAGAGGTAGGGCAAGACTTCTCATCCTGACCTTTATGCACGCCGGTGCCTCGCCTCCCGTTATTGAGGGGTAAGGCAAATGTGGCGTGACCGAGTCTTTGCCTTGAGATCGCGAGGTCTGCTTCGCGACCTCAAGGCAGAGGCTTCGCGCGGCGCAGGTCCGGGCCGGGCAACGCAGCCAGGCCGCGCCTTGACCATCCACTGAGGACACTTCAGCGCTGCAGAATGCCCGATTCATGCCCAGGTGCGGTTCGTGATTGGGGTCGTGAGTGATCAGGGTCGTTCTAACGACCCAAAACACTCACGAGACCCGACCCACTCGGTACCGGCGCCCGTGTGCTCGCCTGAGGTACATGAAGGCCCCCTTCCTTGAGCCTAGGTACAGGAAGGGGGCCTTCATGTACTTGGGTTGCGCGTGAAGGACTCCTTCCCTCGGCTGAGCCGAG
>NZ_JBFBBY010000316.1:0-2640 GCF_040682875.1 Amycolatopsis sp. NPDC051071
GGGTACGTCCGAGAAATTCGGCCTGGGGCCGGTGATCGTCGTCTCGGTCTCCCCGGTGCGCCAACCTTCCTGTACCTAGGCGCAAGGAAGGGGGCCTTCCTGTACTTCACGCGAGCATCGCCGCAGGTCCTGCGGCGATGCCGGACCGCATCCGGTGACTGTGTGGATTCTGGCGCGTTCGATGATCCGAAATCCACACAGAGTCTCTGTTGCTCGCGTGCTTAGAGACGTGACTCGCGTGCTCAGAGACGGATCTCGCGTGCTTGGAGACGTGACTCGCGTGCTTGGATGCCGCACACGGTTATTCAGCGAGCGAGAGTGCCTGGCTCGGGCAGATATGCACGGCCGTGCGTGCGTTCTCCTCCGCCACTTCGCCTTCGGGCTCCGGGATCAGCACGATGACCGTCCCGTCGTCCTCGCTCTGATCGAACAGATCGGGATCGGTGAGTACGCACTGACCGGCACCCACACACCTCCCGGTGTCCGCGATGATCTTCATTTGTCCTCCTACCAGGTGACCGGAAGCTCGTGGAGGCCGTAGATCGTCGAATCGTGCTTGAACTGCAGTTCGTCGACCGGAACGGCGACCCGGATCCCCGGAATACGACTGAACAACGTATCGAACACGATCTGGAGTTCCATCCGTGCCAGGTTCTGGCCGAGACACTGGTGCGCCCCGAAGCCGAACGCGACATGGTGCCGCGCGCCGCGTTCGATGTCGAAGTCGTCGGGGTTCTCGAAGCCGTCCGGGTCGTGGTTGCCCGCGTTGCTCAGCCCGACGACGCCTTCACCCGCCCGGATGAGCGTGCCGCCGATCTCGACGTCGGCCGTGGCGAAGCGTGAGGTCGCCGCCTCCGCGATGGTGAAGACACGAAGGAGTTCTTCGATCGCGGGGAGGGTCTTGCCAGGGTCCGCCTTGATCTTCGCCAGCTGCTCGGGGTTCTCCAGCAGGGTCACCGTGCCGAGCGAGATCATGTTGGCCGTCGTCTCGTGGCCGGCGATGAGCAGCAGGAACGCCAGACCGACGAGTTCGTCGCTGTCTTCCTTGTCCGCTTCCCGCTGCTTCAGGATCTGACGGCCGAGAAGGTCGTCCTCGGTGGCGTTCGCTTCTTTCTTCGCGACGAGTTCTTCGAGGTAGCCTTCGAGTTTCTCGAACGCCGCCATCCGTTCTTCGGCGCTCACCTCGCGGCTGAGCATTTTGGAACTGCAGCCCTGGAAGAACTCGTGGTCCGAATAGGGGACACCGAGCAGTTCGCAGATCACCAGCGACGGGACCGGCAAGGACAGGGCTTTCACGAGGTCGACCGGTTTCGGCCCGGCGAGCATGGCGTCGATGTGTTCGTCGACGAACTGCTGGATGCGCGGCTGCAGTGCCTTCATCCGCTTGACCGTGAATTCGCCGACGACGTCACGGCGGGCCTGGCCGTGCTCCGGCGGGTCCATGCCGATGAGGGACGCCCGGAAAGGCTTGTCCTCACGCCGGATCTGGCGCGCGACCATCATCGGGAACGCCGGATCCTGCCGGTCGGAGCTGAAATGCGGACTGGCCAGCATTTCGCGGATGTCGTCGAGCCGGGTGAGTGCCCAAGCCGTCTGGCCGGAGGGAAGGCCGACCCGGGAAATGGGACTTTCTTCGCGAAGCTTCTGATACTCCGGAGGCGGAGAAAACGGGCACGTGCGCGCCATCGGCAAGGTGGCGGTGGTTTCCTCGACGTCGGTCATCGGTTTGTCCTTCCCCAGTTGTCGGGTGGGCTCAGGCGATATCGGACAGGAGACCCCAAAGCGTATGCGGATGATTTCATTCCGCTTACACGATCCAACGTACTCAAGTGGAGACAAGTCGTCCACTCGCGAAGGGGTGGTTTCCCGGGAAGAGTGAAGCGACCGGACGGACGTGCGAGAATCACGGCGCCGGAGCACCGTTGAGAGGCGAGGATCATGACAGCCGACCCCGAGACCCGCTTGCGTGCCGACGCGCGCCGGAACCGGGATCAGATCCTCGCGGCCGCGAGGATGATCTTCGCTGCTCAGGGCGCCGAAGTCCCGATGGAGGAGATCGCCAGGTCGGCAGGCGTCGGCGTCGGCACCCTCTACCGGCGTTTCCCGGACAGGGACGCGCTGATCCGGGCGGTCGCCGTCGACAACTTCGACCGTGTCCTCGTGGACGCGAAGGCGGCGAAGGAACAGGAGCCTTCCGACTGGGAAGCCTTGATCCGGCTGCTGCACCAGTCGATGGAGCTCCAGTTGAGCGTCCAGCTCGCGATGGTGTCACCGCGTGCGCTGGCGATCCTGAAGAGTGACCCGGCGATCAAAGCACTGCGTGACGACCTGCTCGTGGTGCTGGCAGGCTTCGTCCGGGGCGCGCAGGCCGAGGGGCGGCTCCGGACGGATGTCGAGACCGGCGACGTGGCGATGCTGTTCGCGACCCTGCTGCGGCAGATGCCGGGGAAGAACGAAGAAGTCGCGCGGATGGCGACCCGGCGCTGTATCGGCATCATGATCGACGGCCTGCGGGCCGCCGGACCGAACGAAGCGCTTCCGGGGCGGGCCCTGACCGATTCCGACCTCGACCCGTGAGTCCCCAACGCGCGTGAAGGCCCCCTTCCCTCGGCTGATCATTCAACCCATGGCCGAGGGAAG
>NZ_JBFBBY010000317.1:0-2597 GCF_040682875.1 Amycolatopsis sp. NPDC051071
GGAAGGGGGCCTTCCTGTACCTCAGGCGAGTACGGGCGCCGGTACCGAGCGGGTCAGGTTCTCGTGAGTGATTTGGGTCGTTCTAACGACCCAAATCACTCACGACCCCCGCGGCCGACGCCACAGGTACCCCTGTCGCCACACCTGTCACTGTCCATAATGGACGCATGCGCCCGAGTGTCGCGCCGGCTGTCGTTGCCGAAAAGAAACCCAAGCCAAGAGGTTGATCAACTTACGGTACGTGGCATTGGGTACAGGCCCACGACCCTACGGCGTACGGACAGCCGCCTCACCCCTCGGCGACTTGCCGAACCGCTGGTTGCACGTGCTCCCGGGCCACGTCTGTCGCCTTGCCCGCCAGTCATCGCTCCGGTCGCTGGCGGGCAGCAGCGACGAGACCAGCCAACCCGCTCCGAAAGCGATCGTCCCTGCGGCCCTGGTTTCCCATCACCGGAGGGGGGTAATCGATAGCGGGTGGTGTGCCTCACTCAGACGAATTGAGGACGCGATGACGGCGAGAGAAGCCCCACCGAGCCGCGTGGGGAGCACCGACGTGGCTCGGCTGGAAAGCGCGGTAGAAGTCCTGCGCGCCGTGGACTACCGGCAGGGTGGCGGTTTTTGCCGCGGTACTGTGGATATTCTCAAGACGGTCGGCTTGCTGCTTCGCTGGAGTTCGGTCCCGGACAGCCTTCGCCCGCGACTGCTCACGGTCTTGGCAGACGTATACAACCTGCTCGGCTGGACCGAGTTCGACACCGGCCGTCCGGCGTCCGCGCGGCTGAGGTTCCGGCGCGCGGCCGAACTGGCCACCGAAGCGCGCAACGGCAGCCTTACGGCCAATATTCATTACCGATTAGGCCGGCTAGAGCTTCATTACGGTGACCCCAGTGCGGCGCTCGCGCAGTTCGCTCGGGGCTGCGCCGCAGCGCAGCGATCCGGATCGCTGCGCGGTCATGCGATTTCGACGGTCAACCAGGCATGGGCCTTGGCCAAATGCCGCGATGAGAGCGGGGCACTGGACCGGTTGGCGGCGGCCGAAAGCGAGTTCGCCGACTGGGAGAACTGGCAATCCCCACAGCCATGGGAGGCCTTCTTCGGCCAGGCCGACATGGCAGCGATGCGCGGGACCGTATTGACGGAACTGGCTTACCGTGTAACGCCCCGGCACGGCGAGAACGCCATCGCGCACCTCGTATCCGCTACGGACGCTTACAACACCACCATGGCACGCAGCCGCGCACTGACCACGATTATGCTCGCACAGAATCACGCCCTTCTCGGCCATCTCGACGAGGCGATCCACACCGGTGCGGCAGCCGTCGAACTCGCCGACGCCCTGGGCTCCGTCCGTACCAAAGACCGCCTCGCGCCACTGACACACCTACTGGCAGATCGCACGGACACCGAATCCCGCGACCTGCTCGGCGAGATCACTCGCTTCCGTGCCGAACCGGCCAAACAGCAACGCCTGGCATGACAGGCGCCAAGAGCGGGTTGGCGACGAGATCAATACGACATCGGCGCCGGAGTTGGTCGGAATCGAGCAGTTGCGTATCGATCGGGTGCTGCGCTGGACTCTTGCTTCACCGTGTCACCGGGAGAACGTCTCCGATGGCGCCACGTGGCACAACTCACTGTGACCCGCCATGGTGGTCGGCGCACCGTCGTGAGCAGGCGTCCGCCGCACCGGCAACGGTGTCCGGTCTGCGCGAAAACAACACGCTGGCAGGCGTTCTCCTGTCGTCGGCGCGCTGGTACCCCGAATCACCCGCCGGCAAACATCAATACTCAGCAACGAGCGTGTTTCCTGTCTCACGGCCCGCGATGCGCCTTTTCTCCCAGAGAACGCCGGGTCACCGCAGCGGTGTCGCTGTGCACGGTAGCGGCGAGAAATCGACGCCGCACGGCGCGCCATGTTGCCGGGAGGGCGCTGCGCGGGAATCCTCGAGACATGACTGCCGTGAAGATTCCGCGTCCCGTCGCTGGTGACGTCGTCGACTTGATTCTGGACGATCACCGTCTGTTCGAACAGCTCTTACGTGATCTGCGGGACGCGACCGCGGACCGCGAGGGTGCCCGCGCCGCGTTGTCGGCGGCGCTGATCGCGCACGGTGAAGCCGAAGAGAAGGAGGTCTACCCGGCGCTGCGGCGCAAGGACGCCATCGACAAGCACGAGCAGGAACACGGCGAGGAAGAACACGCCGAGGGCAACCAGGCGCTGCTGGAACTGCTGGAATGCAAAGGCACCGATACGCAGAAGTTCGATGACGCGGTCGAGAAGCTCGCCGAGGCGCTGATGCACCACATCGGCGAGGAGGAGCAGACGATTCTCAACCCAGCGCGCACCGACGTGAGCGAGAAGGTCCGGCAAGATCTGGGCACGATTTGGGCCACGCGCCGCAACGCGCTGCTCGACCAGGACTGCGGTTCCCTCGAGTTCGTCAAGAAGATCGTGGCCCGGGCCGAGAAGGCCGGCCTGCTGTCCTCTGAAGACGACAAGGCCTAGGGCGTGTCTGGCAAATCTCGTTCGTGGTCTTCGCGCCCAGGCGGCCCCTGGCGGCGCGGGCCCTTCGACCGAGTACGACCCGGTACGAGGC
>NZ_JBFBBY010000318.1:0-2443 GCF_040682875.1 Amycolatopsis sp. NPDC051071
TCGGGGTGAACAAGCCCACCAGGACGAGCGCGCCGCCGGCCACCTCGCTGATGCCGGTGACCCACGAAAGCAGCGTCGTCTGGGTGGTGTATTTGTCCGATGGGGACCCCTCATGACGTTTCTCAGGCGGTGACGACCTGGCCGTTGGTGACCTTGACCGCGATCGAGGGCAGCGGCTGGTCCGCCGGTCCCTTTATGACCGCGCCGGTCGCCGCGTCGAAGATCGAGTTGTGGCAAGGACATTTGAGCTCAGCGCCGTCCGGGACGACCGCGCAGCCCTGGTGCGTGCAGATCGCGCTGAACGCGGCCGCGGTGCCGTCCGCGGTCCTGGTGACGATGATGTCCTTGCCGTCGGCGGTCTTGGCGGCCTTCGCCTTGCCGACCTCGATGTCGGCGAGCACCGTGAGGCTTTCGCCCGGTGCCGCCGCCGGGGGAGCGGCGGCCGGGCCGGCCGACGGGGTGTCGCTTCCGCAGGCCGAGAGGGCCACGGCACCGACGGCCGCGCCGGCGACGGCGGCCCCGGTGATCAAGACGGTGCGGCGGGAGTGCGGTTCGGCTGTCATGCCCATACACACGGTCCACACGCCCATCCGGTTCAATTTCGGCGACCATCGGGTGCCGAAATGAACCGAGGGGCCTTCTTTTCCGTGTTCAAAGGCATAGGGGAACCGAACACGCGGAAAGAGATACGGACATGATCCGGTGGTTGTTGCGGGCGGTGGTGGCGGCGGGCCTGCTCGGCTCGGCGTGGGTGCATTACGTCGTATGGCGTGACTGGGCCGCCGAAACGGACGTGGTCGGCCTACTCTTCCTGGTGAACGTGGTGGCGGGCGTGGTCATCGCGGTCGCCGTGCTCCTCTGGCACCACTGGCTGCCCGTCCTGGCGGCGATCGGCTTCGGCCTGGCGACGCTGGCCGCGTACGTGCTCTCGCTGACGACAGGCTTCTTCGGCGTCACCGAGCAGTTCACCACCCAGGCCGAGACGTGGGGCCTGATCACTGAAGCGGCTTGCGTGGTGTTCGGCGTCCCGTTGCTCTTCAACCGCGAAGGCACGGATCGGTGAAGGAATTCGCGGAGGACCGGCTGATGCGGGCTTTGCACGAAGAGCACGCTCAGGCGCTCTGGTCCTACGCTTTGCACCTGACCAGCGGCGACCGGATCCGGGCCGAGGACGTCGTCCAGGAGACGCTGCTGCGAGCCTGGCGCGACGCCAAAGTGCTGGACCAGTCCGAGGGTTCGGCGCGGGGCTGGCTGTTCACCGTGGCGAGGCGGATAGCCATCGACGACTGGCGTGCTTCCGAGGCACATCCGGAAGTGGTGACCGGCCAGCCACCCGAAACGGCGGTCACCGACGGCACCGAACGGGCGGTTCAGGGCTGGCTGGTCGCCGAAGCACTCGGTGAACTCTCGCCGAGACATCGGGACGTGCTCGTCCTGTGTTATTTCCAGGGTTACTCCGTCGCCGACGCCGCGAAGCGTCTCGGTGTGGCCGAAGGGACCATCAAGTCGCGGACGCATTACGCGTTGCGGGCGTTGCGGCTGGTATTGGAGGAAAGAGGGGTGACTCAATGACCGACCCCTTCGCCACCTACGACGCGGCCTACGTGCTCGGGGCGTTGTCCCCGGAAGACCGGTTCGCCTACGAGAAACACCTTCGCGGATGCGACCAGTGCGCGGCTTCCGTGCGCGATCTGGCCGGTATCCCCGGCTTGCTCGCGCAGGCGGGTGCCCCCGCGCTGCTGGAAGACGAACCGGCGCCCTCGCCGGAACTGCTGCCGACCGTGCTCAAACGGGTCCGCCGGGGAAGGCGGATCCAACGGGCCATCACCACCACCGCGGCCGGGGTGGCCGTCGCGGCAGGCGTCACGCTCGCGGTCGTCCTGACCGGGCCGGTCGCGGCGGGCGGCAACCCGATGACCCTCCTCGGCGACTACCCGGTGACCGCCGAGGCCGCCGTGTCCGCCACCGACTCCGGCACCAAGGTCGACATGACCTGCAGCTACGGCGGCAACCGCACCGGCGACTACCTCCTGGTCGCGGTCGACGCCGACGGCGGCACCAGCGAACTGGCGTCCTGGCGTGCGATGCCCAAGGACACCGCGCACATCGTGGTCGGTACCGCGATGCGCACCGGGGACATCAAGGCGCTGGAGATCCGCACGCCCTCGGGTCTCCCGCTGCTGCGGATGAACCCCTGATCCCGGTGTCATGACAGGCCTTCGGTACCGAAGGTGAGGTGGATTGGTGCTGGAGGGGAAAGGTTTCGGGAGGTTTGGGGTTCGGAGGGTCGTGCGGCCCGCGTGCTACCGCCGCTCAGCTGTCCTGAAGGCCCCCTTTGAGACGATCAACGTCTCAAAGGGGGCCTTCAGGACACGGGAGAACGCCCAGCGGTCATGGGGAACATCGGCAACCGCAAGGTGTCGCCTACATTCCTGAGGCCCCC
>NZ_JBFBBY010000319.1:0-2325 GCF_040682875.1 Amycolatopsis sp. NPDC051071
ACGACTACGTCCGGCATGGCACCACCAGCCTGTTCGCCGCGTTCGACATCTCCAGCGGATCGGTGCTCGCCCAGCACTACCGGCGCCTCCATGACCACCGCAGCTGACGTCGAGCACGTGCGCCCTGGCAAAACGTTTCCGGCAGCGCGCGACAAATGAACACTGCACTGCCCGGCGGGATGGCCCGCTACCGCGTGACGACCGGCGCCACCACCTGGCCCGACGACACCGGCTGCGGAATACTGCACGTCGACATGGACGCCTTCTTCGTGTCGTGTGAGCTGCGTACGCGTCCGGAACTGGTGGACAAACCGGTGGTCGTCTCCGGCGGCGGCCCCAGGTCGGTGGTGGCGGCCGCGAGCTATCCGGCACGTGAGTTCGGTGTCCGGTCGGCCATGCCGTTCTCGACCGCCAAACGGCTCTGCCCCCAGTTGGTCTGCATCACCCCGACGCCGGGCCTCTACGGTGACGTGTCGAAGGGCGTCATGGCGGTCTTCCGGGAGCTGACGCCGTTGGTTGAGCCGCTGAGCCTGGACGAGGCCTTCCTCGACGTCAGCGGAGCACTGAAGCGGCTGGGTTCCACGCCCGCGCGGCTCGGTGCGCTCATCCGGGAGCGGGTGGCCGCCGAGCACGGGATCAACTGCTCCGTCGGCGTCGCGAAGGTCAAGTTCGTCGCGAAACTCGCGTCCGGGATGGCGAAACCGGACGGCATGGTCGTCGTCCCGGCGGCCGAGACGCTCGCTTTCCTGCACCCGCTGCCCGTGTCGGCGCTGTGGGGCGTCGGCAAGCGCACCGAGGAGCAGCTGAGTCAGCTGGGCCTCGGCACGATCGCCGACGTCGCCACCGCGCCGCTGCCCCGGCTGAGGCGTTCACTGGGGCGGGCGCTGGGGGAGCACCTGTGGGCGCTCGCGAACGGGCACGACGAACGCGAGGTCGTGCCGGAGACGCCGGACAAGTCGATCGGCGCCGAAGTGACCTTCGACGTCGACCTCCACGACCGCGCGATGCTCGGGCTGGAACTGCTCCGGCTGTCGGAGCGGGTCGCCGCCACCCTGCGCCGCCGGGGGCTGCGGGGGCGGACGGTGTCGATCAAGGTCCGGTTCGCCGATTTCAAGACCATCACCCGCGCCCGGACAACCGCCGTCGGGGTGGACGTGGCCCGCGACATCCATCGCACCGCCGTCGAGCTGCTCGCCGAGCACGCGCCGACGGGTGCGGTCCGCCTGATCGGCGTAAGAGTCGAGGGCCTGGACACGGAGAGTGATGGAGAACAGCTACTTTTCGACTCACCCGAACCCCGATGGCGGGATGCGGAAGTCGCCGCCGACGTCGCGAGGTCGAAGTTCGGCTCGGCCGCGGTGCGGCCCGCGTCACTACTGACACCCCGTGACCAGTGACTTCTCCCGTCCGACCGTCTTCGAGAGGGCGAGTCGGGTGGTTTCGGCCAATTCGATCCCTTCTGGATACGGGATCGGGTAGTCGGACGAGCGCGGGGCTCGTATCCTGGACAGAGACACCCCGCCTGGGGTTGTCTGTTGGGTCCATGACGTTGCGCGGCCCGGCGCCCGCGACAGCTGTGCCGGAGGAGGAAAGATGCCACTCTCCGAGCATGAGCAGCGGCTGCTCGATCAAATCGAGCGCGAGCTCTATGCCGAGGACCCCAAGTTCGCATCCACGGTGCGAGGCACCCGGTTGCGCCGACCCGCCCGCCGACGGCGTATCCAGGGTGTAGCCCTGTTCGTGGTCGGTGTCGCACTACTGGTGCTCGGCGTGGTGGTCAACATCCGGGTCGCCGAGATCCCGGTGATCAGCGTGCTCGGGTTCCTCGTGATGTTCTTCGGAGTCATGATGGCCGTCACGTCGATACGGCAAGGTGCCGAAAGCGAAGGCGGTAAGAGCGGCGATGGTGGCTCGGGAGCCGGCGGAGGGGGCGGCAAGCCGTCCACGCGCCGGAGCTCGTTCACCCAGCGCATGGAAGAGCGCTTCCGCCAGCGCTTCGAGGAGCAGTAGCTCTCACACACGCGAACATGCCGACGGGACACTGTCCCGTCGGCATGTTCGCGTTGTCATGTCGCGTTGTCATGCGTCCAGGACGTCGTGGCCGGTCCGGGGGTCGTGAGTGTTTTGGTCGTCAGGGCCAAGAGTGTCTTGGGTACCTACTGGATTTGGCTGCGGCTGATCGTGGGCCCGGTCCGTGAAGGTCTCTTTGCCTACCCTGAAGGTCGTCAAGGAGCCTTCGCTACTTTCGGGGTCGCCGCTGTGGCCCCAGGTGCAGCGGTCGCGCGTGAAGGCCCCCTTCCCTCGGCTCAGCCGAGGGAAGGAGTC
>NZ_JBFBBY010000320.1:0-2317 GCF_040682875.1 Amycolatopsis sp. NPDC051071
AGTGATTTGGGTCGTTAGAACGACCCAAATCACTCACGACTCTTTTGCTCTCAGTAGCCATAATCGAGCCGCTGAATCACCCCCTAGTGTTATCCGCTCACCGTGGTGGTTGCCTAAAATTACGAACACATGTTCGACCAGGTTTTGGTATTGTTGAGGGGTGTCCGAGACCCCTGTTCTTCCCGAGTTGCCGCAGGAGTTGTGGCGTGCCGGGAAACAGGAGCTTGCTCACGGTGTGACGCACCTGTTGCAGGTGATGCGCATGGCGGCCGCCGGGTTGGGGAACTATGTGGCGGAGATCGAGTCTCGCGGCGCTGATGACTTGTATGGGTATGGGACCGCGGCGTTGTGGTTCGCGGATGTCGCGAGGATTTCCCGGGGGGACGCGCGAACGTTTGTGAAGCGGGCGTTGGCGTTGAACCCGACTCGTGGCGTGGACGGCACGGAGGTTCCGGCGTCCGCCCCGGCAACCGCCGCCGCGGCCGCGGAGGGCGCGGTCGGGGAGCAGCACATCGACGTGATCCTGGAGATCCTGGGAAGGATCCCGCCTGACGTGTCGTCGGTGAAGCGGGAGGCTGCGGAGAAAATCCTCGCCGACCTCGCCCGTTCCGGTGGCCCGAAAGAGATCACCGAGGCTGGTACGGATCTGCTCGCGCGCCTGGACCCCGACGGCAAAGAACCCAAAGACCCCGAACCCACCGAACCACGCCGCGCAATGTTCATCGAGCGCCGCAAGGACGGGTTCTGGAAGGTTTCCGGCCTGCTGGACGAGGAAACCGGTGCCCGGACCGCAGCCGCACTCGACGCCTACGCCACGCGGCGTCCGGTGGACGAATTCGGCCAGGCTGATCACCGGACCCTGCCGCAATGCCGGGGTGACGCGTGGGCTGAACTTCTTGACCTCGCGATCGCCTGCCCCGACCAGCCCGGAACGAGTGGTTATCGCACGATGGTGCATGTGACTGTCGGTTTCGACGTGCTGAAGTCCGGGGTCGGGAAAGCGTGTCTGGATTTTGTCGGGGAGCTCACCGCCCGCGAAGCACGGATGATGGCGTGTGACTGTGTGATGGTGCCGGTGGTGCTCAGCGCGGCCGGTGAACCCCTGGACGTGGGGCGGCTCAAGCGGTTTGTGACCCCGGGGCAGCGGCGGGCGTTGAACGTGCGGGATCGGGGTTGTAGCTTCCCGGGGTGTCACCGGCTCCCGAAACACTGCCAGGCCCACCACGTCCGCCACTGGGCCGACGGCGGACGCACCGATCTCCGGAACCTGGTGCTGCTGTGTCACTTTCATCACCGGCTGATCCACCACGGCGACTGGGACGTCCGGATCACGTTCGACGGACTACCGGAATTCATACCACCCCAGTATCTGGACCCACTACGAACTCCCCGACGCAACATCCTCCACCGCGCCATCACCTGCCCCCCCACTATCCGAGGAGCCCGCCACCGAACCGGCGACGGGCTCCTCGACCTGCCCGCGCAACCTGGCGACCCCGATGGCCATCCGCGTGGCCGCACTCGGCCTCGCCGAACGCAGGGGAAGCCGGAGAGACCGCGGAGCACCTCGCTTCGACGACCGGGACTTCCACCGGCCCGCTGGAATGCCTGCTCGATCACCTGGTCTCGATGGAGGTCTTCGACTTCGACGCGGAGTCCGGCCGATATCGCCGACGAGCCTCGGAACGATCACGAGCGGCGAGCCGCCTGCACCGAACGCTTCGGACCGACGAACGCTTCGACTGGAGCCGGTTCCCGGACATCATCGACATCCGGGGCGGCAACGGCACCAATCTCGCGGCGAATCTCCATGCCCATCGCGAGGTCCGCCGCCGGGTCCTCGATCTTGCCCCAGCGACCGCCACCACCACCGTCAGGTTCGCCGAGGCCGGGCTCGGCCACCGGGCGGGCGCCGTCACCGGCAGCTTCTTCGGCGGACCGGGCTTCGGGCTGATCGTCGCTTGGATCGCCACCGTCGCGCTGGCCATTTACTGGATGCGTGCCGCTTTCTCGCGTAGCTGAGGCTCCGGTACCGCTTGGGGTCGTGAGTGTTTTGGGCCGTTCTGACGAAGGGTGTTTGGGACCTACGGCGAGTGAGCCGGGTAGCGGCCGGTCTCTGAAGGACTCCTTGAGGGACCCAGAGTTTCCTCAAGGTGCCTCTCACCCGTCCCGGAAGGCCATCACGAGCCCCAGCAGCATCACCAGTCACCACGGCGGCGCGTGAAGGACCCCTTCCCTCGGCTCAGCCGAACAAACTCGACCTTCACACCTTCCCCAGTACAGGAAGGCCCCCTTCCTTGCGCTAGGCGCAAGGAAG
>NZ_JBFBBY010000321.1:0-2119 GCF_040682875.1 Amycolatopsis sp. NPDC051071
TCTGGCAAATCTGTTCGATGGGGTTCGTGATCCAGGTGGTTCCTGGTGGTGTGGGCCCTTCGGCCTCGTACCGGGTCGTACTCGGTCGAAGGGCCGCGCCGCCAGGGGCCGCCTGGGCGCGAAGACCGCGAACGAGATTTGCCAGACACGCCCTAGGTGCCCAGCAGGGCGCTGCCCAGCGGCGTCAGCGAATGCAGCACGGCGTTGCGGTCGCGTTCGGTGGTGATCAGCCCCGCGCGCCGCAGCACCGTGGCGTGTTTGCTGACCGCCGAGGGCGTCACCCCGAGCCGGGCGGCCAGCTCCGACGTACTGCAGCCGACCGCGAGCACCGCCAGCGCCGCCGCCCTGGTCGGCCCGAGCAGGTCGGCCAGCGCGGTGTCCGGCGACCTCCGGACATCGCGGCCGTATCCAGTGGACGGCGCCGCCTGCCGCACCGACGGGTACAGCAGCCGGACCGGCGCCTCACCCGACGGCGGGACGATCACCGGGCATACGGCGAAGTACGTCGGCGAGACCACGAGTCCCGCTCCACCCGAGCCGACGGATCCGACGATCCCGTCCCCCACCTCCAGCACCGGGGCCGCCCAGCGCACCATCGGCCGCAAGCTCGTCAGCGCCGCGTCCACGCCGTCGTGCAGCAGCAGCTGCGCCCGCATGCCCCGGTCCGCGTCGACCTGGATCCGCGCCGATTCCCAGCCGGGCGCCAGCGCGAGTTCGAAGTAATCCTGCATCGCCTGTACCAGCTTCGGCAGGCCCGCGGTGTCACCGTCCACCAGACCCGCCGCCCAGGCGGGCAGATCGCGGTTCACCGGGACGTCGCGCAACGCGCCCTTCAGGCACAGCGGGCCGGTCCGGCCGATCACCGCGAACCCGGCTTCCAAATCGGTTTCGTCCCTGTCCGGAACGAGAAACGCCGGGATCGGCGCGTACGGACGGCACAGCCACAGCAGTGCCGAAGCCGCCTCTCCCAGCCCAAGCCTGACCCGGTGCCGCCACCGGTTGAACAACGCCGAACCGGCGTCGCGCCGCTGCAGGATCTGCAGACTGGAAACCAGCTCGGCCAAGGGATCGGCTTCGGGCGCGAGCCGGACCCGCGTCAGGTCCTGCAACGTCAGCTCGATGCGCACGGATGTCCTCGCCTTGCTCAGGGTCTTCGCCGTGTGATCGCGTCCCGCACCGTTCCGTTACATGGCTGAACAGCCGTATTGCCGCTCCCGGAAATCTCCTCGACGGCCGTGGTTCAGACCTGAATGATGTTCGAAGAAGGTCCGCTTCTCGGGGGTTTACGCGGACCCTTTCACGAGGGGATTCACCGGCAGGGCCCAAAGGGCCGCGATTCGTCGTGGCCTGACGACTGCTGCCGTCCTCCCTCGTCTCACTGGAGAAAACGCTTTCCAAAGGGGAAATATGACGAAAATGAAGCGTCTTGCCGGCATCATCGCCGCGGCGGCCGGTGTACTGACACTCGCCACCGCGCCCGCCGCCACCGCGGCCCCGCAGCCCACCGGTGACGGCTTCAAAACGGTCACCGTCAACGGAATGAAGCTCATCCCCGTCAAGCGCACCTCGACCGGCGCGCGCACCCAGGCCGCCAACGCGGCCGACGCGGACATGTACCTCATCCCGTCCGGGCTGGACTCGAACAAGTGCTGGGACGCCGACCTGGGCACCATCAACCGCAACGGCACCAAGATGCAGGTCTGGGACTGCAACTTCGACGCCGACCAGCAGGCGTTCTACATCACGAACAACCCCGAGGGCTTCTCTCGCTTCCAGAACGTGGCCAGCGGCCGCTACCTGGACGCGGACCTCGGCACCATCAACAACAACGGCACCATCGTCCAGCTGTGGGACTACATCCCCGGTGCCAAGAACCAGTGGTGGGGCGGGACCGTCAACCCCGAGGGGTACGTCCGGTTCCAGAACCCGAGCAGCGGCCGCTACCTGACCGCGGAAGGCAACTCGGTCACCAACGGCACGCGGCTCCAGCTGTGGAGCTTCATCGCCGGTGGCCGCAGCCAGTGGTGGGGCACCGGCCCCGCCTGATCCGTACCGTCGTGAGTGTTTTGGGTCGTTAGTTAAGACCCCAAAAAAAAAAACCCCCCCCCCCCCCCGGCGC
>NZ_JBFBBY010000323.1:0-1978 GCF_040682875.1 Amycolatopsis sp. NPDC051071
ATCGCCTGGAGGCGGGCCTGCAGCACCTGCAAGGCACGGGCGCGGTTCTGGATCTGCGACTTCTCGTTCTGGCACGAGACGACCACGCCGGTCGGAAGATGCGTGATGCGCACCGCCGAGTCGGTCGTGTTGACGCTCTGCCCACCGGGACCGGACGAGCGGTAGACGTCGATCCGCAGGTCGTTGGGGTCGATCTCGACCTCGACGTCCTCGGGTTCGGGGTAAATGAGCACGCCGGACGCGGAGGTGTGGATGCGGCCCTGCGATTCGGTCGCGGGCACCCGCTGCACGCGGTGCACCCCGCCCTCGAACTTCAGGCGCGCCCAGACACCGTCGACGTCGGCCGAACGGCTCTTGATGGACACGGTGACGTCCTTGAAGCCGCCGAGGTCCGAGTCGACCGAGTCGAGGACCTCGGCCTTCCAGCCGTGACGCTCGGCGTAGCGCAGGTACATGCGCAGCAGGTCGCCGGCGAACAGCGCCGACTCCTCGCCGCCTTCACCCGATTTGATCTCCATGACCACGTCGGACCCGTCGTACGGGTCACGCGGCAGGAGCAGTTCGGTGAGCTTGCTCTCGAGCACGGGGATCTTGGCGGAGATCTCCTCGGCCTCGGCCGCGAAAGTCGAGTCTTCCGAGGCCAGCTCCTTCGCCGCTTCGAGGTCTTCTCGGGCTGAGTCGAGGTCTCGGATCGTCTTGACGACCGGGCTCAGCTCCGCGTAGCGACGGCCGAGCTTGCGTGCGCGCGCCTGATCGGCGTGCACGGACGGGTCAGCCAGCTGTTTTTCCAGCTGGGCGTGCTCCTCGAGCAGACCCTTCAGCGAACTCGAATCCACCACTCCACCTCTCTGAGACCCTTGGCCGGACAACGAAAACGGCGCCTACCCGAACCTGCGGGTAGGCGCCGTCGAACAAGCTACTTGGCGTCTTCGGCCTTCTTGCGCTTGCCGTAGCGAGCCTCGAAGCGCGCGACGCGGCCGCCGGTGTCCATGAGCTTCTGCTTGCCGGTGTAGAACGGGTGGCAGTTCGAGCAGATCTCGACGTGGAGGCTGCCGGAGGTCTTGGTGCTGCGCGTGGTGAAGGTGTTACCGCAGTCGCAGTTCACGTTCGTGACCACGTACTCGGGGTGAATACCGCTTTTCATGGTGTCCTCTCTCGTTGGCTCCGGGTCCCCATGCGGGGTGAACCGGTGCCGGACTTCAGCGGGTTATTTTGCCAGATGCGCTGGCAGTGGGGTTAACGCACCCCTGCTCCGGCATATTCCAGCACGTTGAGTAATCAACCATCGACACCGAGTTGTACGAAATTTGTACCGTCGCGCGGGATGGTTCCCCGGTTGGTAATTCCTCAACAGGAGGTACTGAACATGCGCACTATCCTCGCCAAGGTCGCGAAGCCCGCGTTCGTCGCCGCCTTGGCCGCCGCGGCCTTCGCCGTGGCACCGGTCGCCGGAGCAGCTCCGGCCGTCCACGACGCGGGCGCCACCATCACCGCCGCCGACATCAACCCGGCGGCGGGCACGTTCACCACCGTGCCCGAAGGCGACCTCACCATCCAGGGCGCCGGTGACGGCACCCCCGCCGGCGCTGTCCAGTGGTACAAGAACCACGCGGGCTCGACCGCGTACCAGGGCCTCTGCGAGAAGGCCGCCGAGAACGCCTACGGCACCACGGGCATCTGGGCCTCGGCCAACGCGCACTGGAACGGCGCGAGCCCGAAGCACACGACCGGGACGCCGCCGAAGGGCTCCTTCGTGTACTGGAACATCAGCCAGTGGGGTCACGTCGGCATCGCCGACGGCAGCGGCGGGATCTACGCCTCCAGCATCGGCGGCAAGATCGGCCACGCTTCGAGCGTGCACTACTTCAACAACTACCGGGGCTGGACCCCGGCCGCCCGCCCGCGCCACTAAGGAGCGGCACCACGCGGCACCAGGTCTCGGGGTGGGGGGTGTGTTTTTTTGGGGGTTATATAGCAA
>NZ_JBFBBY010000324.1:0-1834 GCF_040682875.1 Amycolatopsis sp. NPDC051071
ACCACACGGGCCCGAACCACTACTGACGGCTTCTGGGCAGTACATGAAGGCCCCCTTCCTTGCGCTAGGCGCAAGGAAGGGGGCCTTCATGTACGTCGGGTGAGGGGGCGCGGCGGTGGGGAGTGGGTCGGGGCTCGTGAGTGATTTGGGTCGTTCTAACGGCCCAAATCACTCACGACCCCGAACGGCCACCGCCGCCTCCCTCACTTCGGCAAGCTGCGCGGGACCGGTCCCAGTGCCTACCGCAGGACGTTTTCCGTTGGCTAGACGGAGATTTCCTGCCCGACGGTGACGGTGACGTGCGCGGGGACCTCGTCGTGCTTGTCGCCGACCGAAAGCGTGCCGGTCGGTTCGAACAGCAGCAGTGAGGCACCGTCCACTGAGGACGGCTTGTGATAAGTGCCTCGCGGGACGACGAACGCCGAGCCGCGCGGCAGCGTCACGACGCGCTCGCCCGCCCCCTCACGCAGGGCGATGTCCAAGGTTCCGTCGAGGACGAGGAAGAACTCGTCGGTGTTCTCGTGGACATGCCAGACGTGCTCGCCGGCGACCTTGGCGAGCCGCACGTCGTAGTCGTTGACGTGGGCGACGATCCGCGGGCTCCAGATCTCGTCGAACCCGGCCAAAGCGGTGTTCAGATCGATCGGCTGCTTGCTCATGATCCGATTCTGGTCACTGGACCGCCCGGGAAGTGAGTGCTAGGAATCGCATATGTCGCATGATTTCTCGCACGAGGTCGCCGTGCTGATCGACGAGGGGTCCAACCCGTTCGAGATGGGGGTGGCGACCGAGTTGTTCGGCCTGCGCCGGCCGGAACTGGACCGGTCCTGGTACGGCTTCACGCTGTGCGCCGCCGAGCCGTCCGTGCGCATGCACCTGGGGATGTTCACCCTCAGCGGGATCTCCGGGCTCGAAGCCGTCGAGGCCGCCGACACGGTGATCGTGCCCAACCGGCCCGATCCGGAGGTCCCGGCCGCCGAGCCCGTGCTGGCCGCCATCCGCGCCGCGGCCGCGCGAGGAGCCCGGCTGGTGAGCTTCTGCACCGGCGCCTTCACACTGGCGCAGGCGGGTGTCCTCGACGGCCGCCGCGCGACGACGCACTGGAAATGGGCCGAGCTGTTCCGGGCACGGTTCCCCGAAGTGCTGATGGAGCCGGACGTCCTGTTCGTCGACGACGGCGACGTCCTCACGGCGGCGGGCAGCGCGGCCGCGCTGGACCTGGGGCTGCACCTGATCAGCCGCGACCACGGCGCCGAGGTCGCCAACGCGGTGAGCCGGCGGCTGGTGTTCGCCGGGCACCGGGACGGCGGCCAGCGGCAATTCGTCGAGCGGCCGGTCCCTTCGGTGCCAGACACTTCGTTGGCGCCCGTGCTCGAATGGGCGCGGGAGCGGCTCGACCGACCGCTCACCGTCGCCGACCTCGCGACCCGGGCGGCCGCGAGCCAGGCGACGCTGCACCGGCGATTCCGCGCCGAACTGGGGACGACGCCGCTGGCGTGGCTCACCACGGAACGGATCGCGCTGGCATGCCGGCTCATCGAGCGCGGAGAGCAGCGGCTGGACCGGGTGGCGCGGGCTTCGGGCTTCGGGACGGCTGCAAACCTGCGTACGCAGCTTCGGCGGGCTACGGGACTGACGCCTACGGCTTACCGGGCGCGCTTCAGCACCGCTTCGGCCGCTTCGTAGCCGCTGTCTCCTGTCTTGCTCTCCGTCTTGCCCACCGAGTGTCATGAGGGGTCCCCATAGGACAAAAAAGCTCCGAACGCACCGTGCCGGCCGTCGTGTCCTTTGTGGACATCGCGGGCATCGTGAAGGGCGCGTCCGAGGGTGCCGG
>NZ_JBFBBY010000325.1:0-1685 GCF_040682875.1 Amycolatopsis sp. NPDC051071
TACATGAAGGCCCCCTTCCTTGCGCTAGGCGCAAGGAAGGGGGCCTTCATGTACTACAGGTGAGCGGAACCCCACCGCGCGCCCGCGCGCAATAGTTCCGTACCCCTACGGGCTTCTTCCTCGGTTGTTCCGCCAGGCGTGGATGCGGAAAGTGATTTCCAGCCACCTGGAAAGGAACCACCGTGAACAGAAGAAAACGGCTACTGGGGCTCGCCACAGCCACCCTCGGTTGCCTCTCGGTCCTCCTGCCCGCACCGGCGGCCGCCGCGAACCTGCCCGCCGTCACGCCGACGGACCAAGCGGTAGTCCCCGGTGGACCGCACACGAATTCCATCGGCGGCACCCCCGCTTCGGTCAAAGACCACCCGTTCATCATCGCGGGGCTGCGCCAAGGCGGCGTCCGCCCGCAAGGCCAGACGTGCACCGGCTCGGTCGTCGCGCCACGCAAGATCCTGATCGCCGCGCACTGCAAGGCGGCCGAGGGCGACAAGACCTTCCTTTACGGACTCGACGATCTCAACGCCGGTGGCGGGACACGGGTCGGTGTCGTCAGCTATGACACCCACCCGAAGTACGTCAACTTCGACCAGGGTTACGACGTCGCCGTCGTCACCACGGACGCCGACATCCCGGTGCCGGGCGGGCAGTACGCGAAGGTCGCGACGTCGGCCGACACGGAACTGAACAAGCCAGGCAAGTCCGGTCTCGGGCTCGGCTACGGCAAGAAGGACTACAACGACGACAGCCGCAACGTCGAACTGCACAAGTTCACCCTGCCGATCGTGCAGGGCAGCAACTGCAACGGCGTCGGCGCGGGTTTCAAAGACGCCACGATGATCTGCAGTGGCTACAGCGACGGCCACGTCACGATCCTGCCGGGTGACAGCGGCGGGCCGCTGATCGTGGACGGCAAGGTCGTCGGCGTCGCGTCCTGGAGCCGCAGCGACTTCAAGTGGTACAGCGTGTACGGCAGGCTCAACAACGACATGGGTGACTGGGTCAAGCAGCAGATCGGCGCGCCGCAGAACCCGGAGACGTTCTCCCTCGCGGTGACGCCGTCGTCGCTCAAGGTCGAGCCCGGCAAGTACGTTTCGGCCACGGTGACCAGCAAGCCCGGCAAGAACGGCGCGGAGAAGGTCGACCTGAGCGCGGCCGGGCTTCCGGACGGCGCGAAGGCCACCTTCCAGCCCGCGTCCATCAACTCGGGTGAGTCGGCGAAGGTGAGCATCGAGGTTCCCGCCGGAACGGCCGAAAAGGACTACGCCGTCACGATTTCCGGCAAGGGAACCACCGACACGGTGACCGCGAACCTGACGCTGACCGTCGGCAACGGCGGGCCGCAGCCCGGCAACCTCCAGGTGAGCGTGAGCCCCGGCAGCGGTACCGTGCAGCCCGGTTTCTTCAGCAACGTCACCGTTTCCGCCACCGGCGGGACGGGTACGATCACGCTGTCGGCGTCGGGGCAGGGCCTGCCGTTCGCGCCGTTCTTCAACCCGCGGACGATCTCGAGCGGCGGTAGCTCGACCATGCAGGTGGCCGCGCCGTTCCAGCGCGGCACCTACCCGATCACCGTCACCGCGACGGACTCGGCGGGCAAGACCTCCACCGCCACCTACACCCTGACCGTCCAGTAGTAGCAAGTGTCATGAGGGGTCCCCATAGGACGAAATTTGTCCTATGGGGAC
>NZ_JBFBBY010000326.1:0-1658 GCF_040682875.1 Amycolatopsis sp. NPDC051071
GAAGGCCCCCTTCCTGTACCTAGGCGCAAGGAAGGGGGCCTTCCTGTACTTCACGCGAGCAACGCCGCAGGTGACGCGTAAGTGCTTAAGAGCGGGTTCGCTCTAACGACCCGGCTCACTCACGAGACCCGACAACAGGGCGGCCAGAGCCCGCATGGCTTTCTCCTTGGCCGCTTCCTGGTCTTCGGCATGGGCGATCATCAGTGCCGCCTCCACGCAGGCGCTCAGCACCAGCTGCGCCAGCTCCGGGACCGGCGCTTCGATCAGCCGTCCGTCGGCGGCGGTCGCTTCCAGGATCTCGGTGATCATCCCGAGCCCGTACTTGTACTCGAGTTCGCGCCACTCCTGCCAGCCGAGGACGCCGACAGCGTCGGTGAAGGAGATCCGCACCACCTCGGGCCGGACGCAGACTTCGAGGAACCGGGCGAGTGCCGCGAACGCGGCCGCCCACGGGTCGCCCTCGGCCCGGAACACCGCTTTGAGTTCGTCGGTGATCTCCGTTTCGATTTGCTCCACGACGGCGCGGAACAGGCCTTTCTTGTCGCCGAAGTGGTGGTACAGCGCGCCACGGGTGACGCCTGCCGCCCGGACGATCTCGTCGGCGGGCACCTCGGCGTAGCCCTGTTCGGCGAACAGTCTCCGCGCCGCCGTGATCAGGGCGGATTGCGTCGACTGCGATCGCTCGGTCTGGCTACGTCGTGGCGTGGGCACGCAGGAATTCCACCACCATGCCGCTCAGCCGCTCCGGCTGGTCCTCCGGCACGAAGGTGTAGGAGTCCTCGATCGTCCTCAGCTCGGAGTTCGGCAGGACGCCGGCGAGCTTCCGGCCCAGCCACAGCGGGAAGTGCCGGTCTTCGGGTGCCCAGACCAGCAGCACGGGTTTCTCGAACGACGGCAGGAGCTCGGCGGCGGCGAGGGTGTACCGGTTGCTGATGCCCGCCATGAACCGGCGCAGGTCGGCGCGGATCTCCGGGCTCCGCCTGCTGGGCAGCAGGTACGCGTCGAGAACGTGTCGCGGGACCGGATGCTTGATCGCCCAGGCGAAGTTCGTGGCCTTCAGCAGCGCCTTCGACCGCATCGCCTGCACGACCGACCAGGTGCCGCCCGGGATCCGGGCGAGGGTGCTCAAGCCCGAGAAGATCGGCGGCAGGAAGCGCTCGAAGGAGTCCGACGGCGTCAGCACGACCCGGCCGATCCGCTCCGGGGAAGTGGTCATGAGCAGCTGGGTGAGCGCGCCGCCGGTGTCGTTCGCGACCACGGTGACGTCGGTCAGGTCCAGCACTTCGAGGAACCGCCCGATCAGCGCGGCGACCCCGGGCGGGCTCAGGTCGGCGCTGGGGACCGGGATCTCGTGCGAGCCCAGCGGCCAGTCCGGGGTCAGGCAGCGGAAGCCCGCTCCGGCGACCGAGGGGGCCACCTTGCGCCAGAGCAGGCCGTTGGTCAGCAGGCCGTGCACGAAGACCACGGGAGGGCCTTCGCCAAGGTCGCGGTAGCGGATACGGGCACTGCCGAGGTTTGCCTCGTGCACCTCGCCCAGGGAAGCGCTGGTCGTCATGCCAGAAACATACACGCAGTATGTATGTATTTGCGAGACGTGTTTCGATCCCGTGGGGATGTCATGAGGGGTCCCCATAGGACGAAAAATGTCCTATGGGGAC
>NZ_JBFBBY010000327.1:0-1556 GCF_040682875.1 Amycolatopsis sp. NPDC051071
CTTACGTGTGCTCTTCCTATATTAGCAAAGGTCCCTTGCTCTCTTAGTGGTCGGTTTCGGAGGTCCTTCGGGGTCTCGACGGCCCAGCGGAAACCTGGATCCGCCGATACCCACGAAGGACCTCCGAAACCCACCACTTAGCGCTCGTCGTCCCAGGGACGGGAGCGGCGGGGCGGCTGTCCACCGCGGCGCGGGTCGTCCGCACGCGGCGGGCGGCGGCGCGGGGCACCGGGGGCGCTTTCGCCACGAGGGTCGCGACGGCGAGGCTCGCCGTCTTCCGGCCGCGGACGGCGGGGCTGGCGCCCCGGAGGCGGAGGCTTCCGCATACCGGGCTCGGTGTCACGGCGCGGACGGCGTTCGTCCTCTGGCGGGCGGCGGCGCTGCGGCGCGCCGTCCCGGGGCGCGCCACGGCGCGACGGCGGGGGCGGCGTCTGCCCGGTCCGGGACGCCGGACGGCGGGCCGCTGCCGCGGCGGCGGACTTGATCGGGGCCTTGGCCTCTTCGCGACGTTCCGGTTTGGCGTTCTTCACCTTCACCGGGGCGTCGGGATCGCGTTCGCGGTAGATCCGGAAGAAACCGATCGCCAGCGTGACACCGGTGGTGATGGCCATCGTCGGGAAGCCGTTGATCAACGGGCCGCCGACGTCGACGGCTCTGGACAGCAGGTCGGTGCCCTTGCTGCTGTCCGAGGTCAGGAGAATGACCCCCGGCACAGTCACGGCAAGGACCAGGGGCGGCTGCACCATCGGTCCGAACAGGCCCCGGCGCTGAACGGCCACCACGGCGGCCACCGCGCCGAGCGCGTAGCACGCCTTGAACAGCAGGCCCAGGTCCTTCTGCGTCATCATGTCGACGAAGGCGCCAAGGATGGCGAGCCCGAAGCCCACCAGGACGGCCGCCCACCAGGGCAACCCGCGCCTGGCGCCGACGAGGGGACGCTCGTCCCAGGCAACGGGAACGTCGTCGGCATCAGGATCGCTTTGGCGATCGCGAATCGCGGTCACAGGCCCCACCGTATATCCAAGCTGCGGACATACCGCCAACAGGCGGTACGTCAATCGCCTGGTAGTGGTCATTCCGGACCACCCGGACGCTCCGTCCGGGCTCTTTCCGAACGTAGGACGTACGACCTGGCGACAAGGTTGTCAGACAAGCCGAAGTGGAGCCTCTGATTCCGGAAATCGCAGGTAGTCGAGGCTGTGCCGCGGTCGCCTGCCGGGCGCCAGGAAGAGGGCACGCGCGGGCGGCGGGGCGGCGGCGGGCGGGACGGGGCGGGGCGGCGGGGCAGCGGCGGGCGGCGAGGCGGCGGGCAGCGGCGGGCGGCGCGCGGCGGGGCGGTGGCTGGGTTCTCGTGAGTGATTTGGGTCGTTGAGCGAACCCGCTCTTGAGCACTTACGCGTCACCTGTGGTGTTGCTCGCGTGAAGTACATGAAGGCCCCCTTCCTGTACCTAGACGCAAGGAAGGGGGCCTTCCTGTACTTGGGGAAGGTGCGAAGGTCGAGTTTCCTCGGCTGAGCCGCGTGAAGGACCCCTTCCCTCGGCTCAGCCGAGGGAAG
>NZ_JBFBBY010000328.1:0-1497 GCF_040682875.1 Amycolatopsis sp. NPDC051071
GACGATCTCAGGTGGTGAACGGGTCGTACTGCAAACCCTTGCCCACAAGACGACTTTCGGGATGACCTTCCGCGAGATCGCAAGCCTTGTCCGACTGGAAGATCGCGACTTGTATGGGATTCTTGTCTCTCTGCATCGCAAGCGGTTCACGGCGAAACACACGTTTATGAAGCGGCAAGGGGATGCCGTTGTGCTGCACCTGTCCACCCCACGTGGACGGGAACGGCTCATGTCCAGCTTAGAGCTGGAATACAAGAACCTGGTGCACACCATGGGCGTAGTGAAGGACATGGCATGACGCAAGTTGTCGACGCTCTGACGTGGGATAATTTCTTATATGTCAACGACTTCTACATGAAGTATCGGGGCTGGAGGCTGTGCGAATCCCCGAACGACAACACCGTGAGGTACGTGTTTCCGAAGAGCTTGCACGGTGCACTGGATCATGCAGGGAAGGTGACGCTCGGAACGGTTCTGTTGCAGGTTGCGGAATGTCACTTCACGCGGACTCGTCGCGGGCTTCGGATCAGGTTCATCACCTCCGGTGCTCCTGGTGGTTGCCGGAAGCATGACAGTGCCTCGTTCAGGGTCGAGATGCGCAAGGTGTGCTCAGTCGACAGGCTCGTGAAGACAATCGAGGACCGAGCGACCGCTACGACGACGTTCGAACTGGCGTACTGCCTGATATTCGGGGCGTGCGCCAAGCGGGTATCGGCCTTACTGGAATCGGCTGCGACCAAGTACGGAGCCGTCGACTAAAAGTGTCCGGCAGGGTCGTCTCGACGCAATGTGCCCCTCGACCGCCCCTGCCGGGCTTGACATCCCTCGCGTCTCCCGAGGGATGGCGGGATGGTGGATGGTGGAAGCACGATCCCCCGCACTAGCCGATTTCCAGTCGGCGAGCGCGGGGGACCGTGTCCATAGTGGATATTCGACTTTTAGCGATAGGGATATTAGTTCGACGTGGCTGGAGATTCACAGCGCGCGAAGCGCGACGCGGCACGGGATGGCGCGAGGCCTCTGCCGAAGCGATGCGAGCACAGGAACAAGGACACCAAGTACCTCGCACGTCCGGGCGGACATTGGGACAAGACGACATGTAACGACTGCGGTAACGAGTTGGGCTTGGTCTGGGTGGATGCGCAGCCGTCGTGAGTACGGACTAAGCGGTCAAGTCCAGCTTGACGACACCAGCCGGACGCGTGACCGCGAAGCCGAACCGGCCCTCGCAGCGGAAGCGGATCATGTTGGCCTCGAACAGGTTCCCGTCCTCGCCTGCACCGAACAGATCCTTCTCGTAGGTGTTCTCCGACCACGTGATCGTCACGTCTTCGCGTGCCTTGAGCACGGTGGAACCGGCGAAGTCCGCCAACCACCCCGTGCCCGCTGTGACCGAAGTGGACAGCACAACCGGCACCGACCACAACCGGCGGGCCGCGCGATCCACCGGAACGGCCTGTCCGGCTTGCGTGAGCAGGTAGCCGTTGGCGTTGGCGG
>NZ_JBFBBY010000329.1:0-1409 GCF_040682875.1 Amycolatopsis sp. NPDC051071
GGGACTGTCCCAGTAACGGTGTTTCTGGCCCGACGCGCCGGGCGTGAGCTCGGCGGGAAGGGCACGGTGTGTGATGACACTGGACGTCATGAGTCCACAAGCGACAGGTAAGGGCAGGTCCGCGAAGCCGAAGTCGGCGCAGGAGGAGCTGGCGGCCTCGATGGTCGCGCAGGCCCAGGAGCAGGGACTGGCCTTGACCGGGCCGGACGGGCTGCTCAAGCAGCTGACCAAGACGGTGCTGGAGGCCGCGTTGAACGCGGAGATGGCCGAGCATCTCGGGCACGAGAAGCACCAGGTCGAGCCGGGTCGAGCCGGCACGAACGTGCGCAACGGGACGCGGTCGAAGACGGTGCTCTCGGACGCGGTGGGCGAGGTGGAGATCGCGGTGCCGCGGGACCGGGACGCGAGTTTCGAGCCGGTGATCGTGAAAAAGCGGCAGCGTCGGCTGGGGAGCGTGGATGAGATCGTGCTGTCACTGTATGCGAAAGGCCTGACGACGGGTGAGATTTCGGCGCATTTCGCCGAGATTTATGGTGCGTCGGTGTCGAAAGAGACGGTGTCCCGGATTACCGATCAGGTTGTCGGGGAGATGAGCGAATGGTGCTCGAGGCCGTTAGATTCGGTGTATGCGGCGGTGTTCATCGACGCCGTGCATGTGAAGATCCGGGATGGGCAGGTCGCGAACCGCCCGATTTACGCGGCGATCGGTGTCACGCTGGAGGGCCGCCGGGATGTGCTCGGGCTGTGGGCTGGCCAGGGTGGTGAGGGCGCGAAGTTTTGGATGCAGGTGTTGGTGGACTTGAAGAACCGCGGTCTGTCCGACGTGTTCTTCGTGGTTTGCGACGGGCTGAAGGGGCTGCCCGAGGTGGTCGGGAACGTGTGGCCCGCGGCGATCGTGCAGACCTGTGTGGTGCATTTGCTTCGCAATACGTTCCGGCTGGCGTCGAAGCGGGACTGGGATGCGTTGAAGCGAGACGTGAAACCGATCTACACGGCACCGAATGCGGTCGCAGCGGGAGTTGCGTTGGATGATTTGGAGGAAAAGTGGGGTGACAAGTATGGCGCTGTGATCCGGTTGTGGCGCAACGCGTGGGAAGAGTTCATTCCATTTTTGGATTATGATGTGGAGATCAGGCGCGTGTTGTGTTCTACTAATGCTATTGAGTCGTTGAATTCGCGGTATCGTCGTGCTGTGCGGGCACGGGGACATTTCCCGAGTGAACAGGCTGCGTTGAAGTGTCTGTATCTGGTCACCAGGAGTCTTGACCCGACCGGCACCGGGCAAGCCCGGTGGACGATGCGATGGAAACCGGCGTTGAACGCGTTCTCGATCACCTTCAGTGACCGCTGGCCGGGAGCTGAGACCTACTGACAACCACGGCCGGAAACACCGTTCGCGTTACAGTCCC
>NZ_JBFBBY010000330.1:0-1316 GCF_040682875.1 Amycolatopsis sp. NPDC051071
GCGCAGGGCCCCGGCAAAGTCGGTGTGGGCCTGGATGAGGGCAGGCACGGTCTCTGGTTGATCATGTGGTGTGTCTAGGACCCCATGATCATGTGAGAGAGCCGTGCCTGCCTCGTCATCATCGTTGATGCCTGCTTGTTTCGATCATCTGGCCCCGGTGGCCGGTGGTGTGGCCGAGGAGGATGTGTTCGGTCTGGCCGATCATCTGGCCTTGGTGCCGGACCCGCGTCAACGGCGCGGGGTGCGGCATCGGCTGGGTTCGGTTTTGCTGATCGCCGCAGCGGCGGTGTGTGCCGGGGCCCGGTCGTTCGCCGCGATCGGTGAGTGGGCCGCGGATGCTCCGCAGCAGGTCCTGGCCCGGCTGGCGGCCCGGCGTGATCCCGGCGGGGGCCGGTATATGCCTCCGGGTGAGTCCACGGTGCGGCGTGTTCTGCAGCGGGTGGACGCCGAGGCCGTGGACGCGGCGATCTGCGCGTGGTTGCAGGAACGCCTCGCCCGGATGCCCGCGGCCACCGACGGGTCGGCTGAGGCGATCGCGGTGGACGGCAAGACCCTGCGTGGCACCCGGTGCGGCGACAACGCCCGCGGGGTGCACCTGTTCTCCGCGCTGACCCACCGTCACGGCACCGTTCTGGCCCAGGCCCCGGTGGCGGCCAAGACCAGTGAGGTCTTCTGGTTCGCGCCGCTGCTGGACCGGATCGACCTGACCGGGATGGTGGTCACCGCGGACGCCCTGCATACCGTCGCCGGTAGCGCCGATTACCTGGTCGCGGAACGCAACGCGGACTACGTGTTCGTGGTCAAACGCAACCGGCACCACCTGCACGCCCGGCTCACCACCCTGCCCTGGACCGACACGCCCGGGCACGTCACCCTCGACACCGGCCACGGCCGCCGTGAACGACGCACTATCCGGGTGCTACCCGCGCCCGAGGACGTCACGTTTCCCCATGCGGCACAAGTGTTTCTCCTCGAACGCCACGTCACCTACACCGCTACCGGCAACACCCACCACGAGACCGTGCTGGGCATCACCAGCCTGACCGCGGACCGCGCCGGACCAGACCGGATCGCCGACCTGGCCCGCGGCCACTGGTGCATCGAGAACAGATTGCACTGGGTCCGCGACGTCACCTACGGCGAAGACGCCTCCCACATCCGCACCGGCAACGCACCCCGCGTGATGGCCGGACTACGCAACCTCGCCATCAGCCAACTACGACTGACCGGCCACCCCAACATCGCCGCCGGACTACGCCACAACGCCCGCGACCACACCCGACCACTACAACTACTCGGACTCTGACCACCAACCA
>NZ_JBFBBY010000331.1:0-1237 GCF_040682875.1 Amycolatopsis sp. NPDC051071
GGCGGATTCATGCGGTCGTCGCAACATGCTCTATTTAGGACAGTAGCAGGTTGAGTTTTTCTTGGGGTGTAAGCCAGTCCAGTGTTTTGCGGGGGCGGCCGTTGAGTTCGGCGGCCACCTTTGTGAGATGTTCGGGGCTGTGGGCCGAGAGGTTGGTGCCTTTGGGGAAGTATTGGCGGAGCAGGCCGTTGGTGTTCTCGTTGCTGCCACGCTGCCAGGGCGAATGCGGGTCGCAGAAGTAGATGTCCAGGTCGGTGGCCATGGTGATCTCGGCGTGTCGGGCGAGCTCGGTGCCTTGGTCCCAGGTCATCGACCGTTTGAGGGCCGCGGGCAGGGTGTGGATGGCGGTGATCATGGCGTCGCGGACGGCGACGGCGTCGTGGCCGTCGGGCAGGTGCAGCAGCAGGCAGAACCGGGTGCTGCGCTCGACCAGGGTGCCGATCGCGGACCTGTTCGAGGCGCCGAGGATCAGATCGCCTTCCCAGTGCCCGGGCACGGCCCGGTCCTCGGCCTCGGCCGGGCGCTGGCTGATCGGTACCATGTTCGGGATCCGCGGTGTGCGGGCCTGAGCCTGGCGGTGGGGTTTACGCAGCGCCCGCCCGGTCCGCAGACAGGCCGCGAGCTCGCGGCGCAGCGCACCCCGGCCTTGCACATAGATCGACTGGTAGATCGTCTCGTGGGACACCCGCATCTCCAGGCAGTCGGCGAACTCGCTCACCAGCCTGGCCGAAATCTGCTCCGGCGACCACCGCCGCCGCAACCGTTCCTGCACATGATCCCGCAACCCGGCATTGCTGGGATCGGCCAGTTTCGCTGTCTTCGGCCGCTTCGCCCGCTCCCGCGCCGCCGCCTCCGCCACATGGGCCCGATACCGGCCCGGGCCACCGTTGTTGCTGATCTCCCGGCTGATCGTCGAAGGCGCCCGGCCCAGCCGCCGCGCGATCTCCCTCACACCGTCCCCGCTGGCCAGGCCACGGGAGATCTCCTCCCGCTCCACCACCGACAAATACCGATTCCCCAGCTCGCGGGGCGCGTTACCGATCACCCCGCCAGCCTCGGCGAACCACCGCCGACCCGTCTCCTGCGACACACCCGCCGCCAGCGAGGCAGGCATCACAGCCCGCCCCGCCCGAATCCCCCTCCAGAACCGCACCCGCACATCCCGCCCCAACGGCACACGACCCGCCACCACAACCTCCGACCACAATCGGTGTTGCAACGACCCCGTGAACCCAAG
>NZ_JBFBBY010000332.1:0-1225 GCF_040682875.1 Amycolatopsis sp. NPDC051071
AGCTGAAGTACATGAAGGCCCCCTTCCTTGCGCCTGGCGCAAGGAAGGGGGCCTTCATGTACTTCAGGCGGCGGTCGTGAGGTGAAAGTCGGGTCGAGGCCTGGCAGCGGCCACCCGGTGTGCGGAGGTGAGGTCGGCGAGGACGCGGTCAGGGTCGTCTCGCAACTGGGAAGGCAGGGTTTGCACGATGACGAGACCTGCTGCGGCGTACCGCGTGTTGCGGGCAAGGGTTCGTGCGTAGTCCGACTTGCGGAAATGGAAATCGAAAGAGTCGACTTCCCAGACGAGACCCACGTCTTCCCACAAAGCGTCGGGACGTCCGATGTAGTGCCCCTCCCGGTCGTAGATCGCGGCGTTCCAATGGCTCGGTGGCGAGGGCATGCGTTGGCTGAGCATTTTGGCGCGCGACTCCGCCATGGAACGTAGGTCCACCCAGCTGGTCAGCAGACGTCTCGGTACCGCGGTTCCTCGTTGGGTGCCGTGATCGAGTTCGCGAAGCAGGGCCTTCGGATGACAGCCGCCCTTCTGGACCGCTTCGATCAAGATCGCCTCGACCTGCTCGGCGTTCCCGAGCCGGCGCACCGTGTCCGTCGTGGCTCGGATCAACGGTGCCAAGGGAACTCCGTCCCGGACGATCGACGGCGGCAAGCGGGTCGTCCGTTCCATCGTCGCGAAGCCGGTACTGCGGACCTTCCGTTCATGCGGGATGAGTAGATGCAGTCCCATCTCCGACGGCATCGCGGCCGGGCGCAGGCCGTGCCGCACGCAGGCTTCGGTGCCGGTGACCACCGCGTCCGCTCCGCCGTGCAGTAGGCCGGCCGTCACGAGTTGTTCGGCCGTCGGTTCGTTGCTGTGCAACAGGATTATGCCCGGCAGCAGGCGTTGCCAAGGGCCGCCGGGCAGGCAACGGGTGTAAATCGTCCGGCTGCTCATTTCCAGGCTTTCCAGGTCAGAAGCTCGGACGACGCCGTTGCGACTCCGCTCTTGCAGCAGTTCGGGATGCTGAGCCCATCTCCCCCGCTTGGTCATGATGATCAGCGTGGGGTGTGGACCGTCTGCCCACCAGAGCTGATTTGTCGACCTGTGGATAACTGCCCTGTTGTGGATAACTCAGCCCCAAGTACATGAAGGCCCCCTTCCTTGCGCTAGGCGCAAGGAAGGGGGCCTTCATGTACTTGGGTCGCAGGAGGATTAGACGCGCTTGAAGAGCAGGGCGCGTTTGACT
>NZ_JBFBBY010000333.1:0-1208 GCF_040682875.1 Amycolatopsis sp. NPDC051071
CAGGGCCCCGGCAAAGTCGGTTGCCTGGATGAGGGCAGGCACGGTCTCTGGTTGATCATGTGAGTGTCTAAGTCCCATGATCGTGTGAGAGAACCGTGCCTGCCGTCTCATCATCCTTGACCGATTCCGGTCTTGCCAGGCTGGGCCTGGCGAGCACCACGACGTCCGTTTCCGGGCACTTTCCGGAGTGTGTGTTCGATTTGCGTGACCATTTCGCTGTGGTTCCCGATCCCCGGGACCGGCGTGGGGTCCGGCACGCGTTGTGGTCGATCCTGCTGGTCGCGGCGGCGGCGGTCTGCGCGGGAGCCCAGTCGTTCACCGCGATCGGCGAGTGGGCCGCCGATGCCCCGCAACGGGTCCTGGCGTTACTCGGTGCCCGCTATGACCGGCGACGTGAGCGTTATGTGGCGCCGGATGAGAGGACCCTGCGGCGGATGCTGCAAATCGTGGATGGTGACGCGGTGGACGCGGCGATCTGCGCGTGGCTGCAGGAACGTCACCTCGCCGGTGGCACGGACCTTGAGGTCACCGCGATCGCGGTGGACGGCAAGGCCCTGCGCGGCACCCGCGGCGGCGCCGACACCCGCGGCGTGCACCTGCTGTCCGCGCTGACCCACCAGCACGGCACGGTCCTGGCCCAGGCCCCGGTGGGGGCCAAGACCAGCGAGGTCTCCGGGTTCGCCCCGCTGCTCGACCGGGTTGACCTGACCGGGACGGTGGTCACCGCCGACGCCCTGCACACCACCGTCGGCAGCGCCCGCTATCTGACCGCGGAACGCCACGCGGACTACGTGTTCGTGGTCAAACGCAACCGGCACCACCTGCACACCCGGCTCACCACCCTGCCCTGGGCCGACACACCCGGACATTCCACCCTCGACACCGGCCACGGACGCTGCGAACGACGCACAATCCAGCTACTGCCCGCACCCGAGGACATCCCGTTTCCCCAGGCCGCACAAGCGTTTCTCCTCAAACGCCACGTCACCTACACCGCCACCGGCAACACCCACCACGAGACCGTGCTGGGCATCACCAGCCTGACCAAGGACCGCGCCGGACCAGACCGGATCGCCGATCTGGCCCGCGGGCACTGGTGCATCGAGAACCGGTTGCACTGGGTCCGCGACGTCACCTACCGCGAAGACACCTCCCAGGTCCGCACCGGAAACGCCCCCCGCATCATGGCCGGACTACGCAACCTCATC
>NZ_JBFBBY010000334.1:0-1161 GCF_040682875.1 Amycolatopsis sp. NPDC051071
CTAAGCGCCTGGCCAGAAGTCTTGTCCGTAATTCTTGGGTAGCCAGGGTGAGGTCCATGGTGCGGCGGTGGTGAGTGTCTGTTCGGTGGTGTGGTCGCGGAAGAAGGCGTGGGTTTGTCGGATTCGGTCGGGCATGGTGGCGGGTGCGGTGTTGGCGATTCGTTGTTTGAGTACGGCCCAGACTCGTTCGACGGGGTTGTCCTGGGGGCTGTATTTGGCGCCTTCGATGACCTGCAGGCGGGGATGTTGTTCCAGCCATCGTTGGGTGATGCCGCTGTGGTGGGTGGTGCCGTTGTCGCAGAGCACAGCCACAACCGGTGCGTTGGGGTAGGCGTTGAGGAGTTGTTCGAGGAAGTAGCAGAACACGACGGAGACGTTCTTCACCGACACGTGGTAATGCCAGGCACCGGTGGCGAGGTTGACCGCGCCGTGCAGTGTGCGGCGTTTGTTGGATCCTGGTGTGAGCACGTGGTATCGCTGACCGATGGGCATCCAGCACGCTCGGATTCTGGCGAGCAGGTCGAGGTGGGTTTCGTCCTCGGCGAGTACGACCGAGCCGGCGGGCAGCGCGGTGATGCGGGTGCGGATGTCGGCGCAGGTGGTGTCGTGGTCGGGGTCGCCTTTGGCGATCAGGCGTGGCCGGCGCCAGCGTCCCTGTTCGCGCAGTCGCCGGTAGAAGGTGCGCAGGCTCATCTCGGGGCGGCCGGCCGCGCGCCAGATACGGCTGGTGGTCCAGGCTTTCGGGGTGTTGAGCAGGGTGCGGATCCGTTGCCCGAGCCGTGGGCTGCCCAGACGGGGTCGTCCGCTGCGGGGCCGGTCGGGCAGGGCGTCGATGCCGTCGTTGGTGTGCCGGGTGATCCATCGCCGTACGGTGACCGGGTTGTAGTGCAGCAGGTCAGCGATCTCGGGTGCGCTCATCCCGGAAGCGGACAACACGATCATGACGATGCGGGCAGCGATCCGCCAACGTCCATGCAGGGCGGCGATCAGGTCATGGTGCTGTGCGGGGGTCAGGTTGGCATAGATGTGCGCCGGGCGCATACTTGTTGTGGCCTCGTCGGGTCGGTCTGGTGTGGTAACTCGATCCAACCCGACGAGGTTTCTTCACGCTCACAGGGGGTTCACGTGGGTTACAGACACAACTTCCGGCAACCTGCTTAG
>NZ_JBFBBY010000335.1:0-1062 GCF_040682875.1 Amycolatopsis sp. NPDC051071
TGGTGCGGGCTAGGGTGACCGTTTGTTTCGTGTTTAATTAAAGGGTCTTTCAGGACAAAAAATGTCTTGAAAGACCCTTTCATGACACGTCAGTGGCCAGGCGGCGAGCTTCCCACAGGAATTCCAGCATCAGCGCCCATTTGAGTCCCGAAGCCGTCCGGCCGGTGTGGGCCGGATGAACCGGGTGGGGGCCACGCAAGGGGGGTGGCCCCCACCACGGGAAGATATCCGTCGGCCGCTGGGGCCATCGGCCGACGGGAGACATCGTGACAACCGAGTTCACCACGCTCGTCCAGGAACTACGCGACCTCGACTTGTACCTGGCCGTTGAAGCCGACGTCCAGAGCGGGAAGGTCGGCGTCCGGATGAGGATCGCCCCCGGGGTGCTCGCGGTCGCGATGCCGCGTCTCGTCGTGCGGCCGTTGGTGGAGAACGCGATCCGGTACGGGCTGGCCGGTAAACCGGGCGGGGGAGCCGTCACGATCATCGCGGAGGACGCGGGTGTCGAAGCGGTGCTCACCGTGGAGGACGACGGCGTCGGCATGG
The DNA here is from genome assembly GCF_040682875.1 of Amycolatopsis sp. NPDC051071. Taxonomy (NCBI): domain Bacteria; kingdom Bacillati; phylum Actinomycetota; class Actinomycetes; order Pseudonocardiales; family Pseudonocardiaceae; genus Amycolatopsis; species Amycolatopsis sp. NPDC051071. Next base: position 547 of record NZ_JBFBBY010000335.1, read on the forward strand.
ACCCCGCGCGTGTCGCCGAGCGTTCCGGCCTCGGCGACGTCGACGAGCGCATGCGCTCCGCGTTCGGCCTGGAGTACGCGCTCTTGGTCGAGACGGCTCCGGACGCGGGCACGAAGGTCACCCTGCGGCTTCCGAAGGGCTGAGCACCATCCGAAAGGTGCAGTTTCGAACAGGTTCACCGCTGTCTGGGAGGGCTTCGTGCGCCGTCGTACCCTGCTGAAGGCCGCTGGCGCTCACGTTGCTCCCGGAAAGCGTCCGGCAGGCGCTCGCCGCCGACGCGCCGACGGGCGGCCGCGGTCCGTGGACGTCCGCGGCGGAGGTGGCCCCGCTCGGCTGGGCGTGAGCCCACCGAACGCCTCGTGCGTGTAGCGAGCCCGCTCTTGAGCACTTACGCGTCATCTGCGGCGTTGCTCGCGTGAAGTACAGGAAGGCCCCCTTCCTTGCGCTAGGCGCAAGTCGACGGCAGGACAGGCCACTGATGGGCGGGGGTGCGATGCTGGGCGGATGAACGCCGAT